>NZ_JAUBPO010000003.1:0-123117 GCF_036700785.1 Microcoleus sp. S28C3
ACCGTTGCCGTTGGAGTATGGACGTTTGCCGGTCTTTGGGCGAGCGCACTTTTTGACCTGCTTAGTCTAAACTCCAATTCCTTGCTGCGACAGCAATTCATCCAGTTTTTTTAAGTGCAATTCATATGGTTCAGGATTCATTTTTGGTTGACCGAGAGCTTCTGCTACATTGTTAAGTACCATTTTTAGCAGTTCTGCCTCGGGGTTTTCTTCTTCAAAAAGTGCTTTTATCGCCTACGCAGATGAGAATCACAATTGTCATTCCTATTTGCCCAAAATAAATTCGGAAACCAGAGCCATAGTCTATCCTTAATTCAAAGACTCCATTTCCAACTGATTGACAATCTCCCAAAGTCCCCAAAATAATTTCGAGTTTGTCAAAGAGGAACTTAGGATGGGTCAGTAGGACAGTTACTAGCTACTTGGGATTTTGTGGGGATGAGTTGAGGCAATTTAGTAAGAATACGTTCTATTTTTTGTTTTGGATTTTCTTCAAAAGATGTTAAACGAACTTTGAAAAACCGCCCTTGAAGTACAGTCAAGATAATTACAGATTCTGCCTGTCTTCCAGAAACTATAATTTTCATCGGTACAAACAAAAACTTTAATTCACCGAATTCCCGAGTGGAAGTGACTCCAATATCTGCTTTTTGGTATATTCCCTTTTGAAGAGCGTATCTAACTCCTTCTATAGCTGAATTAAGTGCTTCTTGTACCAAAGGAGAATCCAAAGAATTTCCAATATTTTGATAATTAAGATCGTACAGATATAAATCGAGAGTATTGTCTTTATTTTTCCATTTTGCTCCGTAGCCCTGTCCTTCATCTCTACTGAGAGCCTTATAGTCAATTATAGTAACAAATTCTAAGTCCTCGATTTTCCTAAACGATTGGGCAATATAGCAAAGTTCCAACTTATCTGGTTCTCTATTCTCTTGGGCGATGAATATTGTGTTTCCATAGGAAGCAGATATCTTATGAAAAGTACCTGAAACTGGCAAAATAACTAGGAGTGTAAGGATTAATTTTTTCCATTTCATAATAGTACGCCCTCAAAAATTTTTATATCCAATGAATTTGAGCTTTGAAATATAGAACCCATTTGAGATCTATTGCTGTTACCGTGAGCCTTATGCCAGATGAATTTCGGCTCTTTGGCAATAACACGCATGAGGCTATTATAATCTAATTTACTAAACGGGACTTAGTGAATTCTCACATTTTTGATTTGGCTGTCGTGTTGTATGACTCATTGCCTCAGCTAAATGTTTTTTCAAAGTCGCTTCCGGTAGCGGCCCTTTTAAATGACTCCAAGGCAAAACCTGCTCCAATTCCCACTCTTGAAACACATAAAAATCCATATCTGGCAACTGTCCCCGCAACTCCTTAAAAGCCCGTCGATAACTGCCCAAAGTATCGCCATAATGCCGCACTAATTCCAACAGCCGAGACAACCGCCGATCGCCCTTTGACAACAAACCCTGAATCACAGACCAGTTATAGCTTTCAGGTCTGAATTCTAAACCTAACTTCCGCAATTCTTTATCTAAAAACTTCAACCTCTTCTCCGCATCTTTATTCACTCCCAACCACTGAAAAGGAGTGTGAGATTTCGGGACAAAAGTGCTGCATCCCAGAGTCAACCGCAAACCGGGAGCGGCTTTTCTAATCGCCCGCATCATCGCCACCGTCTCCTCTAAATCCTCCATTTCTTCGCCGGGAATTCCCGCCATCCCGTAAAGTTTAATTCCCTTTAAGCCGCCAGCCTTAGCATTGATAGCAGCTTGAATAATTTCGTCATTTGTGAGTTTTTTGTTAACGATTTGGCGAAGGCGATCGCTCCCGCTTTCCACCGCAATTGTTACAGATTTGCTGTCTCTGTTGGTCAATATTTCTGCTAGCTTAACTGTCACCGTATTTGTCCTTACCGAAGAAAGACTCAGCCGCACGCCGTCGTATTTCGGATGATTCAAATGATCCAGCAACGCTTCAAATTCCGGGTGCTGAGTGACTGAAGCACCCAACAAACCCAAACGATTAGTCACAGCTAAACCGCGATCGATCGCCGGAATTAGCGAATCCTCCAAACTCGCAGTTCTAAACGGCAAAGTCAGATAACTTGCCAAACAAAAACGGCACATTTCTGGACAACTCCGAACCACTTCCACCATGTAAATATTTTCCCAAGCCGCTTTTTCGGTCACGACAGTGGAAGCAGATAAAGTATTGCCGCGATAAGTCTGTTTTTCAACCATACTGGGAATTCCCGAATCGACAGGCTGAATCGATTTAATACCCTCAGCAGCATCGAGATAAGTTACTTCGTACAAACTGGGGACGTAAACTCCCGGAACTTGGGCTAAATGCCGCAATTTAGTTTTTCTGTCGGCGGTACGGACTTCTTTACAAGCATCAATAAAATTGTCTATGAGATGTTCGCCATCTCCGAGCAAAATCACATCAAAAAAATCGGCAAAAGGTTCTGGATTAGCAGTAAAAACCGGGCCACCGCCGAAAACGATCGGATGATTATCAGTTCGTTTTGACGCCCAAATCGGAATTTCTAGAGATTCCAATAAATTTAGAATATTTACATAGTCTAGTTCCCAAGAAAGCGAAAATCCCAGTAATTCTGGATGTCGGGGAAGTTGTTCGCGGATATCAGTAAATAAACGGCTGACTTCAATATCCGATCGCACAGCCAAAGTTGCCCACACTATCTGATAGCCGAGACTGGTAATACCCACAGTGTACTCGTTGGGAAAAGCAAAAATAGTCGGGATAGCATCAGCATCGGGCGTTGCTGGCGCAAATAGTAAGCGTTCTTGGGCAAATGGATTAGGAGTCATCCGATTTTAGATTTTAGATTTTAGATTTTAGATTTTGGAATTTTTCCCACGGATAAATCCGGGGGTTTGTGACCCAATTGCTTTGGATCGCGGGCAAGTTTAGCCTTAGCAATAAAGAATCTAATTATAGCTCATAAATGACTCTAATCTTAAGTTGACACCTATACCTTCTGGTAACAGACAACTGACAAATGACCGAAAGCAATTGGTTGCGAGGTCGCCGGATTCATCAGTGGATAAGCAAAAAAAAGCTCGGCATCCGATAAACCTGAGAACGGTACAGCCCGTGGGAGGTTAATCTAAAATCTAAAATCTAAAATCTAAAATCGATTGACTTGTTCAAAGTTACTCTGAAATAGAATTGCGATCGTCCTGAGTTCTCGGAGTCGGCGGTGCACTGTGAAAAGTTGCAATCAGCAAACAGACAATCCCAGCATTAATAAACACATCTGCCAGATTAAACACCGGAAACCGAATCAGCCGAAAATCGATAAAATCTACAACATGGCCAGAAACAAATCGATCGATCCCGTTCCCCAGTGCTCCCCCCAAAATCAAACCGTAGCCAGCTTGTTCCCAGCGGTTAATTCGCGGCCCGAACCAAGCCAGCACCACCAATCCCACACTAACGGCCAAAGACAGCCACCGCAACCAAATCGCCCCGCCATTGCTGAACAGACTAAAAGCCGCACCGGTATTAACAACATAAGTGAAGTGAAACACTCCGGGTAACAGCGGCTGCGTCTGCGGAGGAAGTGTCAAGTCAAAATTTTGTACCACCCAAAACTTAGTCAGGTGGTCTAAAACTAAACTGATAACAGCAGCAACCCAGAACAAGGGATTTCTTTTAAAACGCATGGATTGGGGAATAGAACAGGGGGCATCGGGCATGGGATAATTTACTCAAATTTCGCTAGTTATTGCCAGCAGAATTCAGTGCAGCAAAGAAATCCCAGCCGCAGCGAGAATACTCTCCCGTTGCGCAATGACAGTATAACCTTATTTGACACAACTACCAATCCCCCATTATCAATCGCCGATTGGCAATTCTCGATTAAGTAAGTAAAGGCAAAAAAACATAGTATCTTGTAAGGGTGGGTTTAGCTAACAATCTATGAGACAAGCGATTTTATGAGTATTCTCACCCGCCCTCCCCATCTAATATTTATTTGTAACTACCTTACCGATTACCAATTACCCAATCAATAAAACATCAAGCGGCGCAAAGTAAATGACAGCACTGCGATCGCACAAACTACCGCCAATTGTCCCGGCAGAGGATAAATCGAATATTTAAGAATCTCATCGAATAAAGGTGTTTTTTTTGCCGGAGGCAGCCAGTAAGTAAAAACTAGATAAATTAAGCCGATCGCGTGAACAGTGAACAAACCGCACAAACAGCTAAAAGCCATAGATTCCAGCCGCGAAGCTACCTTAAAAGCCACCCAGCCGCACACCCAAGCACCAGGCACAAAACCCAGCAAATACCCAAAACTCGCTTCTTTGAGATAGCCGATGCCGCCGCCTTGAGAAAAAACTGGCCACAAAGTTAATCCTAATGCCAAATAAGCAATTTGCGAGAGAGCCGCAGCATTTTTCCCCCCCATGCAGCCTACTAGCAAAACGGCTCCTATTTGATAGGTAACACCTAAAGAGTACGCCTGAAATCCTCGATCGTCCCAAAACCCAATCGGAATTGTGACAGATGCAGGCAAAAAAGTGCCTCCTATCGTCAGGAGCAAACCAATAACAGCCCAGATTAATTCAATAGGAGCAGGCATTATCATCAAACGGCATTCGTCAGAAGGTATAAGGCATAAGGCATTTGTCCGAGGCAAGCTTCAATGCCCGCAGCTTTTAAATTCTTAATACTAGCACTACTGTCAAAATAACCACCATTGTATGGTTTTCTGGTTCTCAAGCCTGGATCTTGCGATCGTTTAATGGGGAATTTTTCGCCCGAGGGCGATCGACTGCTTGTTTCCGTAGCTATTTCTCTGCCCTATATCTTATAAATTGACAATTGTCAAGCTCATAAATAACATTAATAATATTAATTAATATTAAATTGCCATAAAGTGTAAAGATTCTTAACCTAACCTTTACTTTCGCGCGCTATGCTGATGCCGACACCCATATAACGATCGCAGATTTTTTATACCTATGCTTTTTCGTCTCAACTTGATTAATCCAAACCGTCTGACTACTGCAATTTCCGCTATGGCGATCGCCCTCAGCTTAGCAGCTTGCGGCGGGGGCGACAGCACAACCACAGGCGGCAGCCCCAGCCCCGGCGACACCGCAGCATCCCCCGGCGCATCCCCCGTTGCAGCCACCGGCACTGCTGCCCCCAGCAAACTCGCCCTAGCGTCAGACGTAGCCATCACCGCAGCCGGCGCCTCATTCCCTGCCCCCCTGTACCAGCGTTGGTTTCAAGACTTCAACAAAATCAACCCCAAAGTACAAATTAACTATCAATCAGTAGGCAGCGGCGCCGGAGTCGAACAATTTACCAAAGGCACAGTAGACTTTGGGGCCAGCGACACCGCAATGAAAGACGACGAAATCGCCAAAGTTCCAGCAGACAAAGGCGTGCTCTTACTGCCCATGACAGCCGGCAGCATCGTCATGGGCTACAACCTGCCAGATGTACCCGAACTGAAATTGCCCAGGGATGTTTACGCAGATATCTTCGCCGGAAAAATAACCAAGTGGAACGACCCCAAAATTGCAGCAGCCAATCCGGGCGCTAAATTGCCAGACCAAGCCATCACCATCGTCCACCGTTCCGACGGCAGCGGTACCACCGCCGTCTTCACCAAACACCTGAGTGCCATCAGCCCCGACTGGAAAAGTGCAGTAGGCGACGGCAAAACAGTACAGTGGCCCGTAGGCGTAGGCGCAAAAGGCAACGAAGGCGTCACAGCCCAAGTTCTGCAAACCGTCGGCAGCATTGGCTACGTAGAATACGGCTACGCCAAAAACAACAATCTCAAATTTGCATCGCTACAAAACAAAGCAGGCACATTTGTAGTACCTAACGACGAGTCAGCTTCAGCAGCTCTAGCGACTGTGCCTCTGCCGGAAAACCTGCGAGCATTTATCGAAGACCCCGAAGGCGCTCAATCCTATCCAATTGTCACCTACACTTGGATGCTCGTCCCCAAAACAGTTGCTGACCCCAACAAAGCCAAAGCAATCGAGGCAATGGTTGAATACGGCTTGAATGAAGGTCAAAAAGTTAGTTCCGAATTGGGCTACGTTCCTCTGCCCCAAAGCGTTAAAGAAAAAGTAGCCGCGGCCGCTGACGGCATCAGCCCAGACTACAAGATTGAGGTTGCCAAATAGCAATTGAAGGAAGAGGGAAGAAGGAAGAAGGAAGACGGAAGAGGGAAGAAGGAAGACGGAAGAAGGAAGAAAAAAAGAGAGATATTTCTGTAGGGGCGGGTTTTACCAGAAAAATTTGTTGAAAAGTCAGGGGATTAATCAACCCGCCCCTCTTTGATTTTATTTACGGTCTTTCTTTCTGCTTCCTTCTAGCTTTTTCCGAAACAGGCTATTTTCCGCTACTATATATTTGGTTTTTTTTTCTATGATTTCAGATCTTAACAGCGCTCAATCAGAGAGCCGATCGCGCTCTCAAGCAGAAAAATCCTTAGACCAAGGCTTTATCTGGCTGACTCGTATTTTGGGAATAGGAGTTGGTGTAATTTTGCTGGTAATCGCGCTCACCGTTGCTTATAGGGCTTTACCTGCGATTCAACAGTACGGTTTGGGCTTTGTGTTTGGCAGTAGCTGGAATCCGGTTAAAGAAGAGTACGGCGCGCTGCCGATGATTTACGGGACGATCGTCAGTTCGGCGATCGCGCTCCTAATTGCAGTACCATTAGGAGTAGGGACTGCCATCTTCTTGAGTGAAGATTTTTTGCCGCTGCCAGTGCGCACAGCTTTGGTTTTTTTAGTAGAACTTTTAGCAGCCATTCCCAGCGTAGTCTACGGTTTGTGGGGAATTGCTGTATTGATTCCCATTATTACCAGTCTCGGCAAGTTTCTCAACGGCACTTTCGGATGGCTGCCGATTTTTAGCACCCCGCCAGTGGGCCCGGGAATGTTACCCGCCGGAGTAATTTTGGGCATCATGACTTTGCCCATTATTACTGCTATTTCCCGCGACTCTTTGGCAAGTCTCCCGCCCGAATTGCGACAAGCATCTCTGGGTTTGGGAGCTACTCGCTGGACAACAATTTTTAGAGTGCTCGTACCGGCGGCTTTCTCCGGGATTGTCGGCGGAATTATGCTCGGGCTCGGTCGCGCCATGGGAGAAACAATGGCCGCAACTCTGTTAATTGGCAATTCCAATCAGTTAAGTGCTTCTGTCCTAGCTCCTGCAAATACTATTGCTTCTCTGATGGCAAATCAATTTGCCGAAGCTTCGGGATTGCAAGTTGCTGCTCTGATGTACACGGGGCTAATTCTATTTATTCTGACGCTGATTGTGAATATTTTGGCAGAGTGGATTGTTTCTCAAGTAAGAGCAAAGTACAACTAGAAGTTTGCCGCAATTTCCTACATAGTTTTAGTTTATGTCAAATAGCGTCTCCGACGAGAATCCTTTGGTATCGAAAACAGGCAGTTTGAAGAAGGTTAAAAACAGCCCGCAAGCGCTGTTTAATATGGCAATGACTGTACTGGCTGGAGCTAGTCTGGCCATCACTCTGCTGCCTTTGTTTGCAGTGCTTTCCTACGTCACCGTACAAGGTTTCAATCGCCTGAATTTAGATTTGTTTACTAAGCTGCCGCCGCCGCCCGGACTGTCGGGAGGCGGGATCGCGAATGCAATTGTCGGTACATTGATGACGGTGGGAATTGCTTCTTTAATTGCTGTTCCTTTTGGTGTATTGGCAGCCGTTTATTTGTCGGAGTTCAGCAGCGGCGAAGTAGCTCGCTGGGTACGCTTTGCTACTAATGTCCTCAGCGGCGTTCCTTCGATTATTGCCGGGGTATTTGCCTACGGTTTGTTCGTGGTAAATATGGGAGGTTTTTCGGCAATTGCAGGGGGCGCGGCGCTGGCGGTGCTGATGTTGCCCACGATTGTGCGGACTACTGACGAAGCTCTACAAATCGTCCCGCAAGATATTAGATGGGCGTCGGTTGGTGTGGGTGCTTCTAATTATCAGACAGTGTTGCAGGTGGTTTTGCCTGCGGCAATTCCGGCTATTTTAACGGGTGTGACGCTGGCAATTGCTCGCGCTGCTGGAGAAACTGCTCCTTTGATTTTCACGGCGCTGAATTCGCCTTTTTGGCCGGCAGGATTTGATAAGCCAACTCCGAGTCTTTCGGTTTTGGTGTACAACTTTGCAACGGTTCCTTTTAAGGCACAGAAAGAATTGGCTTGGGCTGCATCTTTGATTTTGGTGTGTATGGTGTTGCTGACGAGTATTCTTTCTCGCTGGGCTACTCACAAAAAAGTGTATTAAAGGGTGAGTTTTAAAAAGGCATTCATGCACTTATGATGAAGGCCGAATGTAACCCAGGTCTTGAGTAAAATTTGAGAGGATTTTTACCTGTATGATGATGGATTTAGACAAGCAAACGGAAACAATTTTACGGACAGAAAATATCAATATTTTTTACGGCGCTTTTCACGCGGTTAAAAATGTTTGTATGGAGATTCCTAAAAATCGCATTACTGCTTTGATTGGGCCGTCTGGCTGCGGTAAAAGTACAATTCTGCGATGCTTTAACCGCCTCAACGATTTAGTTAACGGTTTTCGTTTAGAGGGTAGAATTGATTACTACGGTCAAAATCTTTACGCTCCTGATATTGATGCTGTAGAGGTGCGCCGCAAGATTGGGATGGTATTCCAAAAGCCGAATCCTTTCCCGAAGTCGATTTATGACAATATTGCTTACGGTGCGAGGGTGAACAATTATAAGGGGGATATGGATGAGCTGGTGGAGAAGTCGCTCCGCCAAGCTTATTTGTGGGATGAGGTGAAGGATAAGTTGAAGCAAAGCGGTTTTTCTCTTTCGGGCGGCCAGCAGCAGCGTTTGTGTATTGCTAGGGCGATCGCGATTAATCCTGATGTAGTGTTAATGGATGAACCTTGCGCTTCTCTTGACCCGATTTCGACCATTAAAATTGAGGAGTTGATGCGGGAACTCAAGGAGAAGTATACGATTGTGATCGTTACTCACAATATGCAGCAGGCTTCTCGGGTTTCTGACCTGACTGCTTTTTTCAATGCTAAACTTTCTGACGATGGGAAGCGGTTTGGCTATCTTGTGGAGTGTGACAAGACTGAGGTTATTTTCCAAAGTCCGAAGGAAGAGTCTACTTTAGATTATGTGAGCGGCCGTTTTGGTTGAGTCCCCGACAGGTTGAAGCCAGTCGCTACAAAAACTGTCGTCCCTCTATAAGAGACTAAAAACATTTTATTTTCTGAGTATGGTAGCGACAAAAAAAACTGCGTAAAACTTTTCTGAATTGAGAATCCCGCTTTCTTGGAGAAAGCGGGATTCTGGATTTTATGATTAAAAGCTCGATCGTACTTTTTGCAAATACAAGCCACTGATTTTTGTCAAGAAATGCTGAAGAGTTCACATATTCTTCATCCAATGCTTTAACAGGTTTTCTTTGACCATGTTTTGCCGCATAACTTCGAGCAAGTATTCCTGAGCTTGGTCTTGGCTTAACCTTTTGACTTCTTCGCGCAGCACTTGCAGTTTGAACTGCTGTTCCATGCTGAGGCTGGTTGTAGGCATATCCATAAGTCGCTCCTCCAGTTTGCTGAGATCGATGCGAGATTGATCGGGATGACGTTTCGCAGGATTTGTTGTGTCCCTACATTGTAAACTATCATAACATTCCCTTGACAATATGTCCAAAGTAGACATTTTGAGACTAATTTGTGTCGCAAAAGTACATCTAAGTGGGGGGAGCTCTATCATAAAAAGGCGTCAAGAGCGGGAAGCATAAGCCAAAGGAGATATTTTGTATGGATGCAATGGAGTTTTTTCAAAGCAGTGCTGGGGAGTGGCGTTCTCAGCGCAGCACTCACCACCTCGCTTTCCGCCAAGCGGAGATTGGGGATTCAAATATTCAGGTAACGGCGCTGGCTGCAGATGACGCGCGAGTGGCCGAGATTTGCCAGATGCACGAAGTCGATCCGAGCCGGGCTGCTGGGGGGGCTTTTGTAACTTGGCACGGTTCGATGGCGTGGGATAAGGATGATGAGAATCACAAGGGATCTACGGTGTTCGCGATCGTCCCCGATCCTGAAAATCCCCGGCAGGGTTTGATGTTGCGGGAACGCGGCTATGCGGAAATTGTGCCGGTAGCTGGCCGTTTTGAGATGGATGATGAGGATGGGCTGCTGCTGATTACGGAATACGAGACGATGAGTTCGATCGAGCGTTTCTGGTTTGCTAATCCCAACGTGCGGATGCGGACGAGTAGTGTAAAGCGCTTTGGCGGTTTCAGCACTTCGACTTTTTGTACCGAAATTCGGGTGGAACCAGACTCGGATGCAACATCAGAAGCCGCAGGAGATCAAGTGGCCGCCAGCGAGTTTTATTCGGCTCTGGGCTGGTAATTTAGTCATTAGTCATTAGTCATCGGTCATAACTTTGGCTTCGTTTCCAGACTCAGCCTGGGAATCCTGGGTCTCAGGCTCTGCCTCCGGTTAGATTAGACGAGGCAGAGCCTCTCAAGTGGCGTTCCCAGCCAGAGACTGGGAACCTGGGTGATTGCTAATTACTGACTGCTGACTTCCCCAAAGTCAACAAATGTTACAGATTGTTGCAAAAATTCAGGAAAATCAGATTTAGATTGCGGGAATCCCCTAATCTGTATGTTGGTTAGTTGTATCCGTTATGCTGGCAGCTCACGGTGTCAACTATTTCTGAAATTTGAGATAACGGAGATTTTAACGTGGCGCTACCTTTGATAAGCTACGCCCCCAAGAGCCAAAACCAGCGCGTTGCTGGTTTTGAAGTGGGGAGCGACGAGAAGCCCAGAGTTTTCACAACTGAAAATGTGCTCTCATCTGGAGACATGGAAAATTTGATTTGGGCTGGATATCGCCAGATTTACAGCGAACACCAAATCCTCAAGAGCAACCGCCAAAAGTCTTTGGAGTCGCAACTCAAGTTCGGCCAAATTACTGTGCGGGATTTTATTCGCGGTTTGGCGACTTCTTCTCCTTTCTTGGAGCGGAATTATCAAACTAACAGCAACTACCGTTTTGTTGAAATGTGCGTGCAGCGCATTTTGGGCCGGGACGTTTACAGCGAGCGCGAAAAGATTGCTTGGTCGATCGTGGTAGCCAATAAGGGGCCTCAAGGCTTTATTGACGAGTTGGTCAATAGCGATGAGTACCTGGAAAAGTTCGGCTACGATACAGTACCTTACCAGCAGCGCCGAATTTTGCCTCAGCGAGTTGGAGGGGACACTCCTTTCAACTTGAAGACGCCCCGCTACGGTGAGTACCACCGTTCGCAGCTTGGCTTCCCGCAAATCATCTGGCAAACAAGTGTCCGCCGTTTTGTTCCTCAAGAGCAGCAGCCCAAAGCTGGCGATCCGTCGAACTATTTGGGTATGGCGCGCAATATGCCCCTGCCTGCTACTCCGCCGCAGCGCGTGCCTCTAGCTAATATCAATATCGACACGATGGTTCCCCGTCGCCGGTAATTGATGCTGCCCTGATGCGATTATTTGTGTCGGGCGATCGACTGAATCGATCGGCTTTTAGGCTGAGAGAGTTTTGAGTCTTGAGTTTTGAGGTTTGAGTTTTTTGATAAACTTGGAATCCAAAACTTAGGACTCATAATTTTTTGGGAAGCAGTTAGCCAACGAGCAATGTACGGGATTTAATGGAGAAATATTAGACTTGAATTGAATGCCTTCGCAAACTATCTTTAAATATATCTACGTCGATCTGCGCGCATCTACTTTCATCTGCGGTTTCCCTCTTGCATCAAAGATTTAGGCAAGAAGTTTAATGAAGAAAAAAGGAAGGGCAAAAAATGTTTATAGTAAGAACTTTAGCAGTTTTAACTGCCCAAGAGATCAAGTGTGAGAGCGCAGGCGCAATATTTTTAGCAGGGTGTTGAATTGCTCTGGTAAAGGTGCGATCGCCTCTATTAATTCTCCGGTTACGGGATGCTGCAATGTCAGCCGCCATGCGTGCAGGGCTTGTCCGGTTAAATTGACGCCGATAGAACGGTTGGAACTGTACATCGGGTCGCCGACAATCGGATGTTTTATTTCCGCTGTATGCACGCGAATTTGATGGGTGCGGCCGGTTTCTAATTGATAGTGCATTAAGCAATAGTTGCCGATTCTTTCTTTGATTGTCCAGTGAGTAACTGCGGGGCGACCGCCTTTTTCTACTGGTACTACCGCCATTTTTTTGCGGTCTGTGGGATGCCGCCCGATGGGTAGGTCTATTGTGCCTGTTTCGGTGTTGGGAGCGCCGTAAACTATGCCTAAATATTCGCGGCGGGCGGTTTTAGTTTTGAGTTGGGCTTGCAGGTGTTGGTGGGCAATGTCGGTTTTGGCGATCGCGATCGCACCTGTTGTATCTTTGTCTAATCTGTGCACGATTCCCGGCCGCTGAACTCCGCCTATTTCTGCTAGGGGACAGTGGGCTAAGAGAGCGTTGACTAATGTACCGTCTTGGTGTCCGGCGGCTGGATGGACGACTAATCCGGCTGGTTTGTTGATGATAATTAGGCTGTCGTCTTCGTAGAGAATGTCGAGGGGAATTGCTTCAGGCTGCAACTTTGTGGGCTGGGCTTCGGGTAATGTGAGGTGGATGCGATCGCCCGTTTTTACTGATATTTTTTTCGAGGTGCAGGTTTCGTCGTTGACTTTGACGTTGCCTTGTGATATGAGGCTTTGGATTCGCGATCGGGATAAGTCCGGTATCTGGTTTGACAGCCAAATATCTAATCGCTGATTGACATTACTGCGATCGAATTCCTCTGTATTTTCTACTGTGTAAATCTGTGCCGCAGTGTCTGTTTCTATCATTTACTTTTTACTATTTTTTGCCAAACGTGTAAAGCAAATATCTTAATCATAACATCTGTGAGTTAGTTCGCGATCGCACGGGTGCGTCGAAACCGGATTGTTTCACAGAAATACTTCCTTTGGGCGCGCAGACTGGCTAAAAAACCCAGTTTCTTGGGTTGGAGTGGTTAAGTCGTTTGAGTATAATTGTCAATTATATCGACAATTGTCACAGTGGCCGCACCGCATAGATGTAGCTTCCTTAGTAAAGCCAAAAGCTTGCAGCAAAAATTGCCACCTGCACTCGCGATGTTTGAGATATTTTGCCATTTCTTCCGCTGCGGTAAAGTTTTGTTTTTCGCCTTTTTGCTGTGCGGATTTGTCGATCGCATAATTAAAAGGATCTTGCCATGTTAATTGTCCGCTGCTGTGGAGAATCGAAAGGGCGATCGCGCTTTCGGGAAATTCGCGGGAAACTGCTTCTATATCGCCTTTAACTGGCAGTTTTTTGGCTAATTGCTGAGCTTCTCGATATTGCGATCGCAATTTATCTTGAAAAAATTGTGCTCTTTGTTTATCTTCGGGATAAAGCAAACCCGTCGGTTCGCTAATCAATGTCAGGGCGATCGCCGATTTGCCGTCGCGTCCGCCTCTACCAATTTCCTGAATGTATTCCGATAATAGCAAAGGTGCTTGAAAGTGAACCACCCACCGGACATCTGGCTTGTTAATTCCCATCCCGAATGCTGAGGTACAAGTCACAAATTTAAGGTCATTGTTCAGCCAAGCTTTTTCTATTTTTCGCCGTGCTTCTGGACTTAAACCTGCATGATATGCTGCTGTTTCATAACCGGCTGCTTCCAACAAATCCGCCAAGCTTTCGCTATCTTTCCTAGTGCGGACATAGACTAAACCTGCTTGTTTTGGTCGAGCTTTAATAAAATTTAATAACTGCTGCCTGCGTCCTCTCGGCGTCCAGACTGTTTGCACTTGCAGGTGCAGATTATAACGGTAGGGGCTTAGCAGAAATGCTTCAGGTTTTTGCAGTTGCAAGACATTTTTGATTGTCTGCTGCGCGTCGGGGTTGGCGGTAGCGGTAAAAGCTGCGATCGCAATTTTACTGTTTGCTGGTTTAGCTTTCAACAAAGCCGATCGCACTGTTCCCAAACGGCGGTAAGCTGGTCGAAAAGTATCACCCCACTGCACTAAACAGTGAGCTTCATCTAATATTAAACCGTTGATTTGGATGTGCGGCTGACTGATAATTTCCCAAACAGGCTTACTGAGTAATGTTTCCGGAGACAGGTACAGCAACCTTAATTTGTTTTGTTGCAGCGATTGCATAGTTTGTCGGCGCTGCTGTGTTGGCAATTGACTGTGGAGGAGGGAAGCGGGAAGATTGCGATCGCGCAATTCTTGTACTTGATTTTCCATCAGTGCGACTAACGGCGAAACTACCAAAGTTAAGCCTGTTTGCAACAAAGCTGGCAGTTGAAAGCAGATTGATTTGCCACCACCTGTCGGCATAATTATTATTGTATCTTTTCCGGCTAATAAACTGCCGACGATTTCTCCTTGTGGCGGTCGAAAGTCGTCGTATCCCCAGATTTTTTGGAAGGCGGCGCGGGCTTGATTTAATGATGTTGGTTCTGGTTGGTATTGCATTTAATTTATCCCCAAATCAGACATAATGTGCGCAGTACGCACCCTACATAATTAGATTTTGTGTAAGTCCTGATGTACCAAGAAACCGGATTTCTGGCTCCATAGTATGTAAATATCCAGCAGAATTAGTGTTAATTTAATAACAGTTAATAATTTTACTCTGATTTGAATTATGAACGCAAGCACGTTAAACGAAGTTTTCAGCTATCGGCAAAAGACTTGTGACATTTTTGACACAGCGGGGGCGGTAGAGGCGGTGCACGAAGATGGTTTTGCGCTGATTCCCGGTGTGCTCAGCGCGTCGGAAATAGCGGCGGCGCGGGAAGCACTCGATCGCCTGCAACCCTTCGGACTCGACGGTAGCAGTTGGAGTGAATTGAACCATCATTTTAAATGCGTTTTTAATCGCGATCGCCTGTGGCTTTCCTATGCAGATCGACCGGGTATAATTGAATTAGCCGAAGCATTAATGGGCAGCGATTGCCACATTATCGGCATGACTGCGTGGAAAAGCGGGCCCGGTTATGACGGTTGGCGCGTCCACGTCGATCGGGTGTTTGTACCCGTGCCCGAAAGCGTGTTTGCCGTTAGCGCAGCCCTCGGAGAGGATCGCACTTTTCAACTGCCAGTATGGATTTGTACAGCCCATTTCTATCTCAGCGACATCGCTGAAGACCTCTGTCCTACCTACATTATTCCTGGCAGTCACAAATCAGGTCGAAAACCAGATCGCGGGGAAGAAACTTGGAACGGACACTCCCCAGAACCAGTGTTGTGCAAAGCAGGAGATGTGCTGTTTTTCCGCAGTGAAATTTGGCATTCCGGCGGCAAAAATACGACAACAGATGGAACTCGCTACTTACTCCAAGTGCATTATTCCCACCGCGACATAGCGCAGAAATTTTCCCCTTGGCCGTGGCAGTTCAATCCCGAAATTCTCGCTACCGCTACTGAACGACAACTGCGGCTTTTAGGCAAACATCCTGAGTCAAATTACGGTTAAAATACATTGCTAATTTTGTTTGAGGCGCGAGTGATAATAGACGCGATATGTCATATTTCTTTTAGATTTTGAGTTTTGGATTTGAGATTACGATCAATTCTAGAGACTGGTAAATCTCCGAATATCTCGATCGATCCAAAATCCAAAATCTAAAATCTAAAATCGCCTAAGATTGACCGTCTCGGCGGCCGAGTTCGTAAACGCCGCTGCCAATACAGGCGATCGTACCCATAGATACCGCCCAACCAGTACCCAGCGACCATTCGACGCCCCAATTGCACAATCCGCCGACAATCAAAAAGGGCAGAATGCTTAACAGCGAAGCGTAAAAAGCATTTTGAGCTTCTCTGGCTTGGCGGGTTCTTTCAAACTCAGCTTCCGAGGTGTAGAGGGATCTCTCAGCAAAATTCATCCAGCGGTTGAGTTGCAGGATTACCCATTCTGTCAGGGGCGACAGGCCCCAATAGAGGGCCAAAGACCACAAAGACGCACCTGCGATCGCAGTTGCGTCTATGGCAAAACTAAAGGGAAAAATTTCAGTAAGCATTGCTTGATGTTGGTGATGAATTTGAGATTTCAGACGCCATCCAAAATCCCCGAACTAACTATAGTGTCAAGCAAAAGCTCGATCGAATTCAACCGCATCAGTAATTCCGCATGAAAATAATTTTCTGTTCCCCATAGCATTTAACCCGAAACCTTGACACCGGCTCTGTATGCAGTAAGATACACGTTGGTCAACTGATTCGTTTGGCGGGTAGAGCTGACGAAGGCAATCTTGCAGCGAATTGGCCCGACAACCCACACCCGCAAATACATTCAACTTTCAGCCGTGAAAAAAATCGTGCAAGACTCTACAGGCCCGCTGACGGCAAAACGCTTTTTTCGTCCCAGACAGATGCTGCTGGTGGCACTTTCGATCGGCATTGTTTCGATCGGCCCTTATTTGCAGCAGCAGTTGGTAACAGCTCAGTCTGGCTTACCAAGCAGAGTAGCGACGGGTAATTTGTGGCAAGAAGCTTCTTTTCCCGTCGAAAATTTTGAAGCCTACAGTTCCGCCTTCGGCCCCCGCGGCGGCGATTTTCATTACGGTTTGGACTTGGCAGCCCCGGAAGGCAGCTATATCCGCAACTGGTGGGGCGGGCAAATTGTGGAAGTTTGGGAAGATGGCCGGTGCGGCACTGGTATGGTGGTGCGATCGGGAAATTGGGAACACATCTACTGTCACCTCAGAGGTCGGGTGGAAACAGCTAACGGCGGGCGTTATTATGTCGATCGCGAAGGCGGCCTGGTAATTTGGCAGGGTCAAACTGTGCCGGCCGGTGCGAGAATTGCCAGAGTTGGGATGACCGGCCGCACGACCGGCCCTCACCTGCACTGGGGATTGAAGTACGGCGGTCGCTGGGTAGACCCGGCTTTGGTATTGCGGGAAATGTACGCGCAACAATCTTAATTAGTCATTAGTTAGCAGTCATTAGTCATTAGTTAGCAGTCATTTTTGTTGGTTTGTAGTAAGGAATAAAGTCCTTATTTTTTCGATAATTAGGAATAAAGTCCTCACTACAAACTTGAATAACTAATGACTAATGACCAATGATTAATGACTGTTTATGTTGGGGCCAACTCTTTTTTGGTTAACTCGGTGTACCGAGCGACAATTTGGCGGAATTCGTCGCCGTCGATCGTTTCTTCATCCAACAGCGCTTCGACAAGTTTGTCTACCAAAGCGCGGTTTTCGCGGATAATCCGGCGAGCTTCTTCGTAGCAGTCAAAGGCAATTTCGCGGACTTGCCGATCGATCTTGATTGCCATTTCTTCGGAATACTCCGATCGTGAATTCCAGTTCTGACCCAAAAATACCTCATTGTTCGGACTTTCCAAAGCCACAGGCCCCAAATCCGACATTCCATAAAGCGTTACCATCTCCCTCGCAAGACTGCTAACTTTTCTGAGATCGCTGCTGGCACCGGTGTCTATTTCAGCATCGCCATAAATTTCTGCCTCCGCCGCCCGTCCCCCCAAAGCTACTTTAATTCTGTTCAACAGCAAAGCCCGACTCCTCAAACCTTCGCTGTCGAGCATTTCGTCGTCGAGCACGAAGCTAGTAAAGCCTTCGATGCCGCCGGAACGGGGAATAATCGTTACTTTTTCCACCGGGTCGGCATTTGTGAGCATGGTCGCGACTAGGGCGTGTCCGACTTCGTGGTATGCTGTCATCCACTTTTTCTTGCTGTCCAGCAGCGGGTTAAGCGTAAGCCCGATCGTGATCCGGTCGATCGCGTCGTGAACTTCTAAGTTAGTAATCGTGTCTTTACGCCGTCGCGCTGTGAGAATAGCTGCTTCGTTAAGCAAGTTTGCCAAGTCAGCGCCGGAAAAGCCGGGAGTGCGGCGGGCGATCGTGTCTAGGGCAACTTCTGGGTCGAGTTTTTTGTTGCGCGCGTGAACTTGCAAAATCCCCAAACGCCCTTTGTAACTGGGCAAATCTACCGTTACTTGCCGATCGAACCTGCCGGGCCGCAGCAGGGCGGTATCGAGCACGTCGGGGCGGTTGGTAGCTGCAATCACAATTACGCCGCTGTTACCCTCAAAGCCGTCCATTTCTGTCAGCAACTGGTTGAGAGTTTGTTCGCGTTCGTCGTTGCCGCCGCCGATACCAGCGCCGCGCTGCCTTCCTACGGCGTCTATTTCGTCGATGAAGACGATGCAGGGGGAATTTTCTTTAGCTTTGCGGAACAAGTCGCGGACGCGCGAGGCGCCGACTCCGACAAACATTTCGACAAATTCGGAACCGGAGATACTGAAGAAGGGGACGGCTGCTTCGCCTGCGATGGCTTTTGCCAGCATTGTTTTGCCGGTTCCCGGAGGCCCGATTAACAGAACTCCTCTGGGAATTTTGGCGCCGATGGCGTTGAAGCGTTCGGGTTTTTTGAGGAAGGTTACGACTTCTTGCAGTTCTTCTTTAGCTTCTTCGATGCCTGCTACGTCGTCGAACATCACGCCGGTTTTGGCTTCCATTTGGAAACGGGCCCTGGATTTGCCGAAGTTCATGGCATTTCCTTGAGATTGGGTCGATCGGCGCAGGATTGCCATCAACACTGCCAACACTGCAAAAATCACTAGCAAGTTTACTACTAAACTGACTGCTGCCGCGTTGTCGGCTGTTTGTTTGACTTCAAAGTCAATCTTTTTGGCGCGGATTTGCGAGTACAGTTCTCGGTTGTTGTAGTCGAATAGGGTAACTGATTGGGCCTGATCGCTTTTTTGATTTTTTAGCCTAACTTTGGCAGTTCTTTGAGTTTCGTCTACTTCGATTTTACTGACTTGCCCTTTTTCTATGTTGTCAATCAGTTGGCTGTAACTCATGGTGGTTGGGGTGCTCTCGGCAAAAACCGGGGCCGAGAGCAATATTCCTTGAGAAATCACCAAACTGCCCAGGATGCGCCACAGATTCCGTCCTGGAATTGATTTTTTAGGATTCTGGCTCGATTTGTCTTTGTTTACAGCTAGATGCCCCAGCCATGCGTGTTTCCAAGAATTTTTCATATTGCTTTGCCCAAGGTTGAAGACTGCCAAGATTGACCGCTTTTGGTTTGCTACCTTTATTTATGTTAACAAGAGGGCGGGTGTTGAATGGGTTTATCTCTCGCTGGCATCTTAAGAGGCACCTCAAGAGGGGGGGTTTTGAATCCACGGCTCCTCAAGAAACCGGGTTTTTTACATAATCTGCGGGCTATAACCAAGGATTTTGCTCAAAAAACCCGGTTTTTGGGCTCCGTCCGTAAATCTAAAATCTAAAATCTAAAATCTAAAATCGATTGACAGTTGCCGATCGAACTTGCTATCTTATTCATAGTCGGAATGAGTACGCTTTAGTCGAGCAGTGATTGTTTTTGAGTTTTATGGTAAAAATTGTCGGCATTGGCGGAAGTTTGCGGGCTGGCTCCTACAGCCAGTTAGCGTTGAAGGTGGCAGCAGAGCGGGCGCAGGCCCTGGGCGCGGAAGTTGAAATATTGGATTTGCGATCGCTCAAGCTGCCCTTCTGCGACGGTGAGAATGATTATCTCGATTACCCGGATGTGGAAAAGCTGCGAAATGCGGTTAAGCAAGCCGACGGCTTGATTTTGGCAACGCCGGAGTATCACGGTAGCGTCAGCGGTGCTCTCAAGAATGCCCTGGATTTGATGAGTTTTGAGCATTTGGACGGGAAGGTTGCGGGTGCGATTAGCGTTTTGGGAGGGCAAGTTAACAGCAACGCACTCAACGATATGCGCGTGATTTTGAGATGGGTACACGCTTGGGTAATTCCGGAACAAATTGCGATCGGACAAGCTTGGAAAGCTTTTAGTCCCGACGGTAAATTGTTGGATGAAAAACTGTCTGAAAGGTTCGACGAATTTGCTCGGAGTTTAGTAGAAAATACGCGGAAATTGCGAGGAATTTCGTAATTGTATCTCATGACAAATGTAGTCTGGGACGCAACTGGCATAGTCTTTGGGTGCGTCCATTCCCCTAATTTATCAATTTGAAGAGGTTTTGTCTCTAGCAGAGCACCCTACAAGCTGTAATGTTAACAGTCAACAGTCAACAGCCAACAGTCAACAGTCAACTGAGTTAAAATGGCATATCGATCATGTCTCCGAAAGGATGGGGTACGTCGATCGCCATTCTTCCAGGTTTGGACTCATATTTTTCTATCCACTTTTTGGCCAATTCCAAAGCTTCCTCCTCAGTCTTGGCATTTTGGACGGCGACGTGGCGGTTGCCGCGGCTATCCCAAACCTCGACGTAGAAAACTTTCTGGGATTGAATAATCCAACCTTTATAAGTGTCTGCTGGTTCCATAGTTAGAATCCTAAAATAATCTGGCGGGGAGTTCCACTGGCGAGCTAATTGTAAATATTGCCCTGCATAAAATGAATTTTACGGGGATTTCTATAGTATTTTTGGAAAAAAGTCAGTTTTACGGTTAACCTCATGACTAGACTCCGGAAGCAATTATTTAACTGGAGAAAATATCTCCAACCTTTGGCCGCGGCGATCGCGATCGCCCTAATCGCATCGCAGATGGCGGTATTGCCGGCATTGGCGACTGGCGTGTACGAAATGCCGGTGTTGTCGGCGGGCGATCGTACTTGGGTGTTCGACAAAGGCGACGTGCTCAGCCGCAGCAGCGAAAGCAATATCAGCAGCGTACTCGACAACCTGGAAAACAAAACAGGGAAACAAGTCAGGTTGGTCACCATCCACCGCTTAGACTACGGCGAAACGACTGCCACTTTCACCGACCAACTGTTTGAACAGTGGTTTCCCGCAAAAGAAGATCGGACTAATCAAATTTTACTCGTTCTCGACACTGTTACCAACAGCGCGGCAATTCGGACGGGGGAAGGAGTGAAATCCCTGCTAACCGATGAAATTGCCCAGAGTGTGGCTGGGGAAACCGTGCAAGTGCCGCTGCGCGAAGGCAATAAATACAACGAGGCATTTGCGGCTGCAAGTACGCGCATTGCAACTGTTTTGTCGGGCGAACCCGATCCGGGTCCTCCTGAAGTTGTTGACAACATTCAAGTTGAAGGCACGTTTAAAAAAGCTGAAGAAACAGACCAAGGCAATGCCACAGTTGTTGTGGTTGTGCTGTTGGTATTGGCGACAGTGATTCCGATGGTGACTTATTTCTGGTATCAAGGTTTTTCGTGATCGGTGCTGCTTGCATCCGATCGGTTGCCGTTTTGTCAAGAAAATATGGCAGGGCTGCACTAATCTTGAACGTATTCTCGATCGCTCAACAATGCAATTTCTGCCCGCACAAATTCCCGTCCCAGATAAGCCGCGTGATCTAACATTGTCACCGGGCTGGGGCGGGTTTCTTCTAGGATTTTGACGCAAAGTTCTTTGGCGGTTCTGCCGGTAAAAAGTGTGGCCTGAGTGCGTTCTACTTTGCCGCGGGCGGGGATGGGTTTACCAGTTTCGGGATCGACGGCGAGGCCTCGATCGTCGATGATGTTGGTGAAATGTTTGGCACAAATTAAGCTGGTTTCGCGATCGAGATAGATGATGAAGTAGCCGCCGGGATCGAGGTCGATGTGGCGTTTGGATAGCTTGTCATCAATTGCGGTGAGGTTTTCCAAGGTTTGACTCATGGTTGGTGAAAGAAAGTAGACAATAGCTGTGATTTGTTCTGCTATTTCTAGTTTAGTCGGCTGCGGGACAAGTTTGGGACGTTGGTTGGTTGAATGGGGGGAAAGTTTGGGCGATCGACAATTCCTGCAATTTGCCGCTCCTATGCTACAGTCGATCGGGCTCGACAGAGAAATTGATGAGTGAACTTAAGACGAGATCGCTGTTAGAGCCTCAACTTCTTGAAGAAGTCAGGGATCTGGGTATTGTGTTTTTTTAGCCCTTTCTCACTTATCTATGATGCAAAATCGGTTATTATTGTATAGATGATTTGTTTGTGTTAAAGCTGAGCCAAAATGAAATTTATAGATTTGTTTTCAGGAATAGGAGGTTTCAGACAAGGGTTTGAAAAAATAGGCTTTAAATGCGTTTTTTCCTGCGAAATTAACAGCAAATGCCGAGAAGTTTACACGCAGAACTTCGGTGAGCTTCCTTTTGGAGATATCAGTAAAATTAATCCCGTCGAGTTAGAAGACTTTGATGTTTTAGTCGCCGGGTTTCCGTGCCAACCTTTTAGCATCTGCGGCAAAAAGCTAGGTTTTGAAGATACTAGAGGTACGCTATTCTTTGATATTTGTAAAATTATAAAAATAAAGCAACCTCAAGTAATTGTTCTCGAAAATGTCAAGCACTTAATCCATCACGACAAGGGAAATACCTTAAAAGTAATTATTGCCAGTCTGGAAGATTTGGGATACAGCGTCAATTACAAAATGCTGAATGCGAAAGACTTTGGAATTCCTCAACATCGTGAAAGAATATTCATTCTTGCCACTAAAGGTAAAGAATTCAATTTTTCTGGACTTAAAAGCAAGTTTCCTCCGCAACTCAGGGAATTTCTAGACGAGACAGGGGATTTTGAAATATTGGACAAATCAGAGTATACTTTAATTGATTATCCGAGAAAGCAAGATTCGGGACTTGTATTTGTAGGTTACAGAAATAAAGGTACTTGGAAAACTGGCGTGAGGCCGAATACAGAACATTTATCGAGAGTTCACAGACAGCCTAATCGCATTTATTCGGTAGATGGAGTGCATCCGACAATTCCTTCGCAAGAAACATCGGGCAGGTTTTTTATCTACATTCCCGAGCAAGATATGGTGAGAAAGTTGACGCTGAAGGAATGTTACCGCCTTATGGGTTTTCCTGAAGATTTTAAAAGTTATCCGAGTGCGGGGGAAAGTTACAAGCAAATTGGGAATTCGGTTTGTGTACCGGTGGTGGAGGCGATCGCGCAAGAAATACTCGACGGTTGAAACGGCCGAGTATTATCAGGGGTTTTTAACCCATATTTAATCTGAAAACTTGCTCAGCTATGTTTGCGAAGGTGTCCATACAATTCTAGATCGCTCTGCTAACAAATCGGCCAATCTTTCAGCCGTGTCTCGGTCATCTTTCACCTGAGGTAAACCGACAATCTGAGCGTGGGATGCTGAATCAGGTACTGCATCTAAACCTAATTCACGAATTTGTCCTACTTGCAGACTAGCAACTCCGTAACAATAGTTGAACTTTGCTGCACATTGTTCGGGGGAACAAAGACTGGCAATTGTCACCGATAAACCCGGTTCATTCGCTCGCAGTAAATAAGCGGAAGATACAACTAAATTTGCTTCGTCAATCCATTGTCTCCGGAGTAAAGCTCTATAGACAATAGCACTGTCAGGTAAAGTATTGAATTGATATTTCGTATTCATAAGTCGTTAGTTATAACATATCATTCGGAGAGCAGAGAGAATAAACTCTGTCTAAGAATAATAGATATTATAGCAGTTTTTAAGACTTATAAGAGTGTTTTACAATAAATATAGGAGCTACCTGGTATTTTACTTGCCACTGTAATGAATCATTAGATATTTATGACTACATCTGATTCCCTCCGAGAATATTTATCGGTCATACCTTATTATACCACTCTAGCCAATGGGCTAAGGTTGCTGCTGAAGTAATATCTTCCGATCCATACTCCTCACTCTTTTGATGATAAATGTAAGCTTTCTCATCAGCATTATGCGGGCAGAACAAGCGTACTCTCCGATCGGCATTTACATTTTGCCACGCAAGTCTGATACTACCTAGATCGTCTGTACCAGTGGATGCTTTAGGAAAATTATCACCCAAAATATCATAGGTTTCTACAATCCATTTCATCGCGGTTCTGAAAGCATACTCAGTCGGTCTCAAAATCCCGTACTCATCCTCTTGTTCTAAATCTAAAAGTTCGAGCAGACGTTCGACCGTGATGCGGAAATTTGATAAACCGCTATTGCTACTGCTATCAGTAATCTGTTCTTTCGCTACAGTCATAAGATTCAATCCCTTTTAGCCGATCGCCAGTTTCATTTTAACACAGCCTCATGCTGTGAAAATTGCACTCAAAACTCCGATCGTTGACGGTCGATCGATATTTGCAAGGACACAGCATTGCCTTGTCCAAATCAGAATATATTTGTAGGGATACAGCACTGCTGTGTCCCCGATATTTGCAAGGACACGGCACTGCCGTGTCCCTACCGAAAACCGCCATACAAGCACCGATCGGACGCAATCTTAATTCCCAACTGCAAACAAGTATTAGGCGGGAACTTGGATTTTTTCGGTGCCGGCAAGTTCAAACGCTGCGTGAATTGCCTTCAAAGCAGTTACGCCTTGTTCCTCATCCACAACGCAGCTAATTTTAATCTCGGAAGTGGCAATCATTTGAATGTTGATTTGCTGGCGAGAAAGCGCTTCAAACATCTTTGCCGCTACTCCCGGATGCGCTACCATCCCGGAACCGACAACGCTAACTTTGGCAATTTGTGTATCGACAGCTACTTCGCCCCATCCAAATTCGGGGGCGGCTTTTTTGAGGGCGTCTTTAGCAGCTTCGGCGTCAATTTGTGCTACGGTAAATGCAATGTCGCGAGTTAATATGCCGTCGATATTGTGGCAGCGCTGCGACTGAATAATTGTATCTACGCTGATATTTTCCTCGGCTAAAAGTCCGAACATTTTTGCTGCTACTCCGGGTCGATCGGGCAATTGGCGAATTGCTAGACGCGCTTGATTGATATCCAACGCAACGGCGCGGACTGCGGGCGGTTTTTGGGATGATGAACGCCGCCCAATAGGAGAGTTGGCGACATCAAATGCTTTGCAGAGTTCGGCAACGGCCCGATCGCAATCTTCGGCATCGATCGCACAACTAACTTTCACCTCGGATGTAGAAATCATTTGAATGTTAATTCCTGCATCCGCTAAAGTCTTAAACATCTGGGCCGCTACCCTCGGACGCCCGATCATTCCTGCACCCGCAATGCTAACTTTAGCGATCGGCTTTTCTTCTGCTTTCACTTCCGGTTCTCCCAATTCTGGGCGAGAATTCTTGCCGAGGGTGGGCACGATCGCATCTGCAACGGCGACAGCTTGATTGAGGGAATTTCGCCTCACTGTAAAGGCAATATCGTTAGTATTTCCTTCGTGAATTGACTGGATAATTAAGTCTACATCGAGGTTTTGTTGCGCGATCGCACCAAACAACCGCGCTGCTACGCCGGGGCGATCGGGCAAACGCAACAGCGACACCCCCGCCTGATCCAAATCAAATTCCACCGCATCCACCGCTTTTGCGAGCTCCAAGCCCTCCAAAGGCCGGGATTGGGCGGGCGGCGACACTACCCGCGTACCGGGGGCGTCACTCCAGCTAGAAAGCACTACCAGGGGCACGCCGTAATTCTTGGCAATTTCTACAGCGCGCGGGTGGAGGACTTTTGCGCCCAAACTTGCCAATTCCAGCATTTCGTCGCAAGTGATTTCATCCATCAATTGGGCGTCGGCAACCAAGCGCGGATCTGTAGTCAGAATTCCGGGCACGTCGGTATAAATTTCGCACCTGTCGGCCCGCAGCGCTGCGGCGAGGGCAACTGCTGTTGTGTCGGAACCGCCGCGCCCCAAGGTGGTAATTTCCAATTCTCCGGCATTGGCGATGCCTTGGAAACCCGCAACCACAACGACTTTACCGCTTTTTAACTGGTTCTCAAGCCGATTGGGATCGATGCGCAAAATTCGGGCGCGGGTGTGGGCGGCTTCGGTGACAATGCCAACTTGGGCGCCGGTGAGGGAAATTGCGGGCTGTCCCATTTCCTGCAATGCCATGCTCAAAAGTGCGATCGAGACTTGTTCCCCAGTGGAAAGCAACATATCCATTTCCCGCTTGTTGGGATTTGCGGAAATTTCCTTGGCGAGTTTAACTAAACCGTCGGTAGTTTTGCCCATCGCCGAAAGTACGACAACCAGAGAGTTGCCGAGCTGTGCTGTTTTTACAACTCGTCGGGCTACTTCCAGAATGCGATCGACTGTACCAACCGAGGTTCCGCCATATTTCTGAACAATTAGTGCCATAGGACTTACACAAAAAGTGATGCAATACTTAAGCTAATATACGCAAATTTTTGATAATAACCGATGAATGTTTATATAGTTTCTGAGGAGGCTGCTAAGCGATCGCATTTTTACAGCACATGATATTCCTAGGGACACTGAATTGCCGTGTCTCTACCGGCATCTGCGACTTATGCGAATTTATGTTTTTGATTGAATAATTGCCAATGACTTATGAAGAACCCAACCCCGATAATCATCAGTCATCCCCAATCTAAAATCTAAAATCTAAAATCTAAAATCGAATTACTCGCCTTCTAACTCTCGCAAACGCGCTTCTAAAGCTTGAATTCGCAGCTCAGCTTCTGTGCGCCTCTGTCGTTCTCGTTCAGCAGCCAATTCGGCTTGTTCTGCCCGTTCCTCGGCCGCCGGCAGCAAATTCCCGGAAGCATCCCATCAGCGCAGCCAAGGCAGTTCTACGCCCCGATCGGCCCCTTGCCAAATGCCTAATTCCACTCGTATTTGTGCGATCGGGTAATGTCCGCGCTTATTTTGTGGGACTAACTCGAACCGATCCTCTACCAAATGATACACTTCAACTTGTGCCTTTTTGACTTCATAAATGCCGTAAAAAACAGGTCTAATTATCCGCTCGTAAATCCAGAATTTGCCCTGGCGAGGAGTCCTATCTCTTTCTTCACTGCGATCGCCAGAAACAAATTCAAGTACAATCAGAGGCGGCTTAATTCCTGCCACATTACATAAAAGCGGCGAAGATTCCCATCAAGAGTTGGCGGCACGTCGGGCACCTAAAACCAATCAGGTGCTTCGGCTCCTCTTTCTGGCGGTTCCGGGGGCCGGCGCACTCGCTAGTAAATACCGGAATCTTGACCGATGCAGTATTGTCCGTCGGGATGAATTTGGTCTAAAATGGGTCGAATTGAAGTTGTTAACAGGATGCTTTGAGGATGTTCTTGGAAGTTTTTTACAAAAGTACCGTCGGAGTCTGGTAATTGAGTGTGCTCGGGGAAATCTGTTGCTATAATTTATGGTTTTTCGGCGACACTCATGTTGACCTCTTGAATGTTAAAAAATTATAGTTATAATTGTGATTTAGAGATTAATAATGCTATTATGTCATTGGAAGCCTCCGGTTGCTATATAGAAAATTTTCATAAATATGAGTCAGTACAAGTTAATTATTTTTGACTTCGACGGCACTTTGGCAATTACTCACAAAGCTATTGTATTTTGCTTTACCAAAACTTTTGAAACTTTCAATATTACCCCGCCTGCTGCTGATACTATTATAGGTACGATCGGCATCAATTTACCAAATACTTTTAAAATCCTCCATCCGGCGATCGAGGAAAGCGCAATTCCAGAATGGGTTGAAACTTACCGCTCTTATTATCGGACGGAAGGTGAAAAGCAGGTAGATTTATTTCCGGGGACAAAGCAAGTCTTGCAGTTGGCGCGCCAGTCGGGATTGAGCCTGGGAGTTTTCAGCAACAAACACGTTAGTTTTGTTGATTTATTACTAAGAAACTTTAAAATACACAGTTTTTTTGATTTAATTTTAGGTGATAACGGACAAATAATCCTGAAACCAAATTCGGCTGTTTTTCACTCGATTATTAAACCGCTGTTCCCGGAATTGGATAACAGTCAAATTTTAATGGTTGGGGATACAGCGATTGATTTGCTGTTTGCTAAAAATGCTGGGATAGATGTTTGTTGGGCGGCTTACGGATATGGCGATCGCGCTCAGTGTCTCGCCCTAGAACCGACTTTCGCGATCGACGATATTTCGGAACTTGCTGTGTTCGTTAAAAATTAATTTTTCATTATTTTTTTCAGAAGAGTTTGAATCATTTAAGTAAAAGACATTAACTAAGAAATATTTTAATATAGCCGGACGCTCTATTTTTTTGATTGAAGTGAAAAAATAAATGCCCGAACCTGTAAGCCACCCAAAGGCTGCCCAATAAACCATACCAAAGATAGAGTTATCGCGGTAACAGTTATTATAAGTTAACAATTAGGATTCTTGAGAAGGTAGAAAGCAGAAAGCAAAAGGCAGAAAGAAAAAAACGAGGGAAGCCAGATTTTTTCTAGGTAAAATTTACAGCCAAAATTCTGCATAAGAGCCTTCTAACTTCTGCCTTCGGAAAACAGGAAATTCTGTTGAAATCTAGGGTGCGGCCAGTCGGGATAGACAATAAACTCAATCTATAGAAACTCATGCAGATCGATATAAGCATTCCTTCTGAAACGCTATCGCCGACTCGCACTGGCGGCAATCCACCGAATTTAATAGAAGAAGTATTTCGGCTGTACGATCGCGCCCTGGCAGCTACCAGCAACGGCATCTCGATCGCGGACGCTACCCGGCCCGACAAGCCCATAGTCTACTGCAACCAGGCTTTCGAGCGGATTACAGGCTACGATCGCAGCGAAATAATCGGGCACAACTGCCGCTTCCTGCAAGGCCCGGATACCGATGGCGCTGCCGTCGCTCAAATCCGCGCGGCCCTGAAAGAACAACACGACTGCAAAGTAGTTCTGAAAAACTACCGCAAAGACGGCACCCCCTTCTGGAACGAACTCACCATCTCGCCCGTGCGCGACAGCAGCGGGATCGTCACTCACTTCATCGGCGTCCAATCTGATATCACCGATCGCAAACAAGCAGAAGAAGCCCTCAAACAAGCCGAAGCAAAATACCGCAGCATCTTTGAAAACGCCACCGAAGGCATCTTTCAAACCGCCCCAGACGGGCGCTACCTCAGCGCCAACCAGGCACTCGCCCGAATGTACGGCTACGATTCCCCGTCAGAACTGATCGCAAAATGTTCGGCAAAAAACCTTTACGCCGATCGCGCCCGCCGCGCTTCCTTCATTGCCGAAATCAGCAAAAACGGTTCCCTGAAAGAGTTTGAGTCCTGCGTCCACCGCAAAGACGGCAGCACTACCTGGATCTCGGAAAACGTGCGCGAAGTCCGCGACGAAGGCGGCGAACTCCTTTACTACGAAGGAACCGTCGCCGAAATCGCCGCCCGCAAACAAGCCGAAGCAGCCCTGCGAAATCAAGAATACTGGCTGAAAACCGCGATCGACGCCGTGCCCGACGCGATCAACCTCACAGACAGCGAGGGGCGCTGGCTGATTGCCAACGACTGCGCCCTCAAACTTTTGGGCTGGGAAACCGCAGACTACCAGGGCAAAACTACTGCCGAACTCGCTGCCGCCGCCGATCCCAGAGTCAGAGAAATCCTGCTAAATTGGCAGGAAACCGACGAAACAACCTGGCAAGCAGGCACTCTCACCTCCAGCCGCCAAATTGTCCCCTTGCCCACAGGCGGCAGCAATTTGTTTGAAGTGCGGAAAGTGCCGCTGTTCAACCCCGACGGTTCGCGCAAAGGTTTGGCAGTCGCGGGGCGGGACATCACCCAGGAAGTGGAAGCGGATGCAGCTTTGCGAGACAGCGAACAGCGGTTTCGGGCAATTTTTGAACGCGCTGCGATCGGTATGGTAGTCGCTACCCTCGAAGGTATGGCGATCGCCACTAATCCCGCATTTCAAGCTATGCTGGGGCGATCGGAAGCTCAACTGCGGGGTGCGGGCCTGGACGAATGCACGCACCCAGAAGACGTACAAGCTTCGCGCGAGTTGCGCCAACAGTTGGCCGCGGGCTCGCGCGAAGCTTACCAAATCGAGAAACGCTACCTCCGCCCAGACGGCAGCATCCGGTGGGGACGCCTCAGCGCCTCTGCACTCGACAGCAGTCAGGGAACGCCCCAGTTTATTTTGCAAATGGTAGAGGACATTACCGATCGCAAACAAGCCGAGTCAGCTTTGTTGCAAAATGAGGCTAAATGGCGATCGCTGATTCTCAACAGTTCCGACATGATTACTATTGTCGACGCCAGCGGTCGCATTGTTTACGAAAGCCCTTCTGTAGAAACAGTTTTGGGCTACGAACCTGAGGAACTCGCCCGTCAAATTGCCGTCGATTTCATCCACCCTGACGACCTGCCCTCGCTGATGTCCGACGGCGAAAAAATGATCGCAAATCCAGGCGATCCGATCGCCCTAGAAGGTCGGTTCCGGCGCGCTGACGGTTCTTGGTGTTTTCTCGAAGGCGTCGGCATCAACTTGCTAGCAGACCCCGCTGTGAGCGGAATTGTGATCAACTCCCGCGACATGACGGCGCGCAGGCAAGCAGAGTACCGCCTCAGCAAAATTAACGAGTGCTTTTTGGGATTCACCACCGACGCCAGTGACAACATCCAGCGCCTGACATCCTTAGCCGGCGAGCTTTTGGGCGGAAGTTGCGCTATCTACAGCCGCCTCGGTGGCGGTCTGCTGCGCGCGATCGCGACTTGGCAAGCGCCGTCGGACTACCCGCTGGTCGATCGCGCTGATGGCCACATCTGCACCGACGTATGCAGCAAAGGAAGCGATCGGGCTGTGGCCATTCCTGACTTGCAGAACACGATCTACGGCAAAATCGATCCCGCTGTCATCCGCTACCAACTGCGAAGCTATCTGGGACAAGCAGTGCGGCTGGGCGACAATTACGTGGGTGCGCTGTGCGTTCTCTACACTGAGCCGATCGCGCCCACAGAAGCCGACTGCAAGCTGATCGGAATTATTGCCGGGGCGATCGGAGTTGAGGAAGAACGGGCCGCCGCCGCCGATCGCGATCGCCAAAAATCCCAAGAACTGCAAACAGCTTTGCACGAATTGCAGCAAACTCAAATGCAGTTAGTACAAACCGAAAAAATGTCTTCCCTCGGACAGGTGCTAGCAGGAATTGCCCACGAAATTAACAACCCAGTCGGCTTTGTTGCCGGCAACCTCTGCCATGTCCGAGACTACGTTCTCGACTTGTTAGAAATCGTGCAAGTGTATCAAGCAGAGTACCCAGATTCCCCTGCAAAAATTCAGCAACAAGCCGATGATATAGACTTAGAATTTCTAGCAAAAGACCTGCCAAAATTGCTCACTTCGATGCAGATAGGATGCGAGCGAATTGTAGAAATTATTCAAACTCTGCGCAATTTCTCGCGGGCGGACGAAGCGAAAATCAAGACTGCCGACATTCACGAAGGTTTAGAAAGTACCTTGTTAATGTTGAACAGCCGCCTGAAAGCCAAGGCAAACTGGCAGGGCATTGAAGTGATTAAAAAATACGGAGAACTGCCGCAAATACAATGCCATCCCGGACTGTTAAATCAGGTTTTTATGAATCTATTGGCCAATGCGATCGACGCCTTGGAAGAAAGCAGCAGCAAAGCAAAAAATACAGCCGATACTATCTTTCCTACAATTACGATTCAAACTGAGATGATTGATAACAATCGCATTTGTATTCGGATTAAAGACAACGGCCCGGGCATTCCAGAAGATCAAATCGTGCGTTTGTTTGACCCGTTTTTTACCACAAAACCAGTAGGCAAAGGCACAGGTTTGGGTTTATCAATTTCGCACCAAATTGTCGTTGAAAAACACAATGGCAAATTGCAGTGCCTCTCGGAACCTGGTAAAGGTACCGAATTTATCATCGAAATTCCAATTAAGTAGAAGGAATCAGGAAGGCACTAAACGGATGAACATGAATACACGGATTAATTATTAAGCGTGTGTCAATTCATGTCATGTCCCTTTGATTCGGACTTGTATGATGTTAAATTGTGTAGGGCCGGGTTCGCCTATATTTTTGATAATTATCGACAAATTATATAAACCGGCCCCGCCCATACTTAGAAACCGGGTTTTTTACCTTGGGTGCGGGCTACAACGCAATATTTTCGTGAAAAAACCCGGTTTCTGGGTTCCCGTGCGTGGAATTAAAAACTAAACTGCGTCCGCAAATTGCCCACAAAAATTGTCGGGTTGTTATCGAAATTATTGGCATTGGCGATCGCATAAAATGCCGGCACGATCGAAATATGGTCGGTGAGAGGCAAATAATAAGCTGCCTCAATGTCGTACTGCGTGCCGCCATTCCCTCCGCCAGAAACCAGAAACCTCCGACCGCCAGTAAAGTCAAAAGGTACTACAAATGACACCGTAAGCAAAGCTCCTTCTTTGAACAAATCGGGAAATGCAAGTCCTAACTGATAAGATTGATTTTTGATCGTGCCGTCGGGTCGGTTAGTCTTGGGAAATATATTGGTTTCGGCATAGCCGTAGCGGCCGAAAAGACCAAAGCGGGGAGTGACTAACCAATCGAAATTGAAACTATAAGTATTCGCAGTCGCATTTCCCAGGCGGCCGCCGAAACCGTCATCTGCCACACCGGTCAACGGCATGCTGTTAGGAGATCCAATTAAGCCACCGATTTGCTGGATGTTGGAACGGCTGTACAGAAAGCGCAAATTAGCCCGATCGCTCGGACTGAATGTTAATTCTGCTGTAGTCGTATTCGTGCCGCCAAACAAGCCTTGAGACGGATTGGAAGCTGAATTAAACACCGAAGTGGGCAAAAATTCCGCACTCTCGCCCAAATAGCCCACACGCAGTTTCAATCGGCGGCCTATATCCCACAAAACCAAAGCACCGGCACCGCGTTTGGTAGCGCTTAACAAAGGGCTGTTGTTAGAATCAAAGCTGCTGACACCGTTCACGAAAAAGTTAAACCTATTGTTGTCAAAGTAGCGGTAGAAATTAATCCTCGGCCCGACTACTACTTGCAAGCTGTTGCTAAGCGGGAACCGATAGGAAAGTTCCCTCAGGACAACTTCATTGGGATTTACTCCCGCAGTTTGATCGAGAAAAGGAGTGCCGAATGTATTGAAAAAACCCACCGAAGTAAACTGGTTGGCTGGGGAATTGCCGTTACCTACAGCTAGCTGTGTAATCAATTCGTCTTTCCCTGTAAAGGAAGTAGTGAGAGTCAACCAAACTAACTGGCTGAAAGTGATTTCTGGGTCGTCAACTTTCTGCACGATGGGTCTGTTGGTGACAGGATCGCGTCCGGCTACTCGATCGAGCGGAGCAGCTTTTCCATTTATTGCTTCAATGCGGACTCGATCGCCCGCAAAAGCTCCAGTCACATTAAACCAAGCAAATCCATTGAGTTTAGTAGTAGTTGAAAATTGGTTGGCTTCCAATTCAGCCGTTCGAGCTTCTAAAGCATCTACTCTACCGCGCAATGTAGCTAATTCTGCTGCAAATTCTTCTTGCAATCTTTGCAAAGCAAGTAAATCTTCTCGCTTGACTAAATTACCAGTAGAACCGCCAAGTTGTTTGGTAATTTGATCCAAGCAAGCGTTTAATCCGGCGGCAAATTCGTAGCGAGTCATTGCCCGATTGCCTCGGAATGTGCCGTCTGGATATCCTGCAATGCAGCCGTATCTTTCTACTAGGGATTGCAAGGCTTGAAAAGCCCAATCTGTAGGCCGCACGTCGGACAGTTGGGAAACAGAGGTGACTTGTGCTGCGTCTTCTTGTATGCTCAGGTCATCAGCGGTGCCAGTCTCGCTGCTAATATCGGCAACTTTTCTGGCTTCAGCAACGTTTTGAGACTGAGGAGAGTTGGCAATTTCTAACTCCTGGGGGGGCAATTCGCGAATTGCCCCCGTTATTTGTGGGGCTGTTGCTGCGAGATCCTCTGTTGCTTTATCTTGTTTGGGTAAAGGGCGATCGACTGTTACTGTATTACGTTGGGGTAAAGCTCGCTCCACCCATGCTGCATCAGTTTCGGGTAAAGCACGATCGACTGTTGCTATATCTGTTTGGGGTTCCGGGCGATCGACTGTTGCTGTATCTTGTTTGGGTAAAGCGCGATCGACCCATGCTGTATCTGTTTGGGGTTCCGGGCGATCGACTCCTGAGTTAGTCTCTGCGGTTATCGCCGCTAACTGCGGTATCTCAATCTTACCTGCAGCCAGCGCTGCGTCTGGGGTAGCCGTAGAGACGGCACTACCTTCTAGCGCAACTTCTGGAGTTGAGGTATCCTGAATTTGAGCTGTTGCTGCGATCGGCTCCAAAGGCACCGCCACACCAGAAATCAGGAAAGACAGCCAAAAAGCTTTAACGGAGGTTGAATTATTCACAAAAACACTCACACCACTTGTTGAAAATTAAAGTGGGCCAATCTTAAACGATCAGCTTGCTTATAAATGTATTTTGTTTAACAAAATCTTATAAATAGTTAAAATTATGTTAGGAATCGATCGCTTCCTAATCACTAATCACTGATGACTACTGACTAATTCCCAAAATGAAGTTTTTATTAGTTACAGATTTAGACCACACGCTAGTCGGAGATGACGAAGCAACTCAAGTTTTAAATCAGCGCTTGCACTCAAAGCGATCGCAAATTTGTTTGGTTTACTCTACCGGGCGTTCTCATGCTTCAACTTGCGAATTAATTGCCCAAAAGCAACTGCTAGAACCTGACTATTTGATTGCAGGTGTAGGCAGCGAAATTTACCAAAACGGAGCCCTCGACTTAGATTGGGCGGAATATCTTTCTCAAGACTGGGATAAAATGGCGATCGCCTCTTTAGCTAAGCAGTTTTCCCAGCTTAAATCCCAATCCTTAAAAGAACAAAATCCTTGGAAAATCAGTTATTGTCTGGAACCAACAGCCGAAAACAGCTCGACTCTCCAGGAATTGCAGCAAAAATTAACTCAATCGGGACTGGCAGCTCAAATCATTTTTAGCAGCAATCGCGATGTGGATATTTTACCGCAGACTAGCAACAAAGGCAATGCCCTTACTTATTTACAAAAGCGCCTGCAAATTCCATCGGAGGCAACATTAGTTTGCGGTGATTCTGGCAATGACATCAGTATGTTTGAACAAGATGTCCGGGGAGTAATAGTAGCCAATGCTCTGTCAGAACTCTTAGATTGGCATCGCGAATACGGCACTGAAAATCATTATTTAGCAGGTTCTGATTGCGCTTGGGGAATCATGGAAGGAATGGCATATTTTTGGAAATTTTGATTGCTTAAAATCCGGTTTGGTTTGTAGTGAGGACTAAAGCCCTCATAAAAATTAAAGGACTGAAGTCCTCCCTACAAACGCACCCCAAGTCCCGCAAACCCTTAAAATCTGTTCAGCAATCTCAACCGCATATCGATCGAACCTGCGAGTTGCGATACCATCAGCGTGTACTGCTTTATACTACCTAATCGAACTTAACTTTAGTTACCTAAAGCCAGTTGAAGTTTATTTCCTACGCTTTTGGGTAGTCTGCTATCCCAAGATAAGCCGGCGATCCCCCGATCGCCAAAGGTTATATAGTTAAGTTTAGCGCCTCAACCTGAATTACTCTCTCTAAAAGAACTTATCTTTCTAGATGAAGAAGATGTAGGTTTAGTCAACTATTTGCCCATTTAGTTAAGCTCGCTCACACACCGCCAGATGGAACAAAATACTTTACCCATAGAGGTGATTCTCTCTCACCCCCGCCAATCCTTAGGCAGCATTCGGCTGGATTGGACGCCACAACCGGGGAACTATCTAGATTTAGAGGGACAAACCTACGCTGTTTTGGAACGCCACCACCGCTATCAGCTCAAATCCGGCCGCTACCGATTGCAAAAAATAGCCCTCTACGTGCAGTCTGCTACACCGCCGAGGGAAAGAACTTTTGTAAGCGGCATCTGGGTTATCGGAGATGCTAGCTGCCGCTTTAATGCTCGATCGGAAATTCTGCGCTGTGCTGTCAATCCCAATGGCCCGTGCGATCGCTGCTGCGATTACCAAAAGTCTTGAACCATCGAGCCAGTACACAATTCCAGCTTCCCAACCGAGAGTGCCTAGGATCTGGGCGTCTCCCTCATTTACGACAAACTATCAAAACCAACCAGCAACTCTCGAACCGAATTTAACTTCTTCAGGAAGGCGGTAATCTATCTTCTGATAGCTGTGCAACACGTCGCGAATGCCAGTATGAATCAAATTTTCTATGTGCAGCAACTGCTCTGAAGAACAGCGAACCTGGAGTGTTTGGTTTGACACAGACTCGCCGGAGTCGATCGCAGTATATCTATTAGGAATTCGGCTGAGCACGTAAGCAATTAAATCCTGTCGCAAGCCAGAAGGCGAAAAAGCTTGTTGGTAGGGATGCGTCGGATAAGACTCCAAGATAATTTCTACTTCCTCTGTGACTACCGCCAAGGTAATATTGACAAGATTTTTCTGCATTTTTACCGTCCCCAAACACTCGTTAACTAATATTTTTGTTGCCGATATCGAGATAATCGTGTGATTTCTGCTGAATCTTAGCGGGCTAATACCGCACATTGTCCTTCGGGACTCACCAGCTCTATCTCGGAACTTACCTCTTCTATAACCCGCAAGACGTAGCAGGGAATCTTGTCCGATAAAATAGCACTTGCCACCGTACCCGTGTGAATTTCTAAGACAGCTTCTGATGCAGCTTCAAACATCAGTCGCTGTCCCGGAAACACCACTCTTTCAAAGTGCCAATTAGGAATATTCCCAATCCGCAGCACCTGAACTAGGTTGCTAGCATTTGCGTAATAGCACAGAATCTGGTTGTTACCTTTAGAAGGTAGCTGATATGACATTGGAAAAATCTCCACACTCTTTCAACAACTTACTGAGACTTGGCTTTGCCTGTTAGTGGCAATTGCGAGTTGGGCTCTCGACCAAATGACCGACTTATTTTTGGGGTGTTATTCGAGAGCGCGAATCACATCTTCAGTTATTAATTTTTTTTACCGTTGAGTTCTCCTAGCCACACTTAGAGGACTGGTGCAGAAACCGGGTTTTTTTCGGTTAAAAAACCCGGTTTTTGTAGTATGCAGGGCCTAACTCCTGACTTATTCAGGCTGGTTGTACTGTAGCACCAGTTAATCGAAAGTACCGTCACTGACCCGAACTCTCCTGCAACAGGTTCGTTCTTCGGCAGCGGAATGGTGCTGAGATTGCAATCGACTTTCATATCTAGAGCTTGGAGTAAACTTTATCTAAAAAATATGAGGAAATTATGAAGACAATCATTTTTTTTTGATAAATATTCTTTTGCCGAAGCAGGGATTACAAGACTTAGGTAGAAACCGGGTTTTTTACCAAAAAAATTCGCTACATCTGTGATTTCGTGTTAAAAAACCCGGTTTCTGCCTGCTAATAGAAGAGTTACGCAGGCAGAAACCGAATTTTTTATTTACCAATAGAAATTGCTACATCTGTGATTTCGCGTTAAAAAAACCCGTTCTTGAGGCAAGTCTGCGTAACTTCTGGAAGAGTTATTCTGCCTGTAAATACGCTGATAGCCCATCGGCTTTGCTGGTAACAAAAAAACCCGACTCCGTGAGATATTCTCTGCAACTTCTAGGGAATGAGAGTTGAAAGCAATACCAATTTCTAAAAATAAGGCTACACATAGATTGTCGGCGAGCATCTGTAGGGACAAGGAAATGCCTTGTCTTTAGAGAGATATGCGACTTTTAATAATTGATATAAATTGAAAATTGTAGCAAGATATTTTTGAATTGGTATAACAAATGACGCGATCGCATTTTCCCCGAGTTTAAGACAACGGTTCCCAACCGAGAATTCCCGCAACTTGCTGTGCCAAACTCAAAGGATCGAAAGGCTTGGGAATCACCCCCGCTACCCCCAAATCAGCAAATTCGCTCAAATCCATCGCCTGCACCTTAGCAGTCAGGAAAATCACCGGAATCTCCCGAGTAGCCGCATTGTTTTGCAGCAAACCAAACAGAGCAACTCCGTCCATATCCGGCATCATCACATCTAGCAGAATAGCGTCAGGGAGTTGAGTTTCAGCTAAAAGCCTTCCTTCGCTGCTGCTGATCGCGCTCACTACCGTCCAGCCGCCTAAATGTTCCAGACACGCCTGAATCACGCTGCAGAGGTTTTTTTCATCATCGATTACCAAAATGCGCTTTGCTGACATAATTAAAACTCTAATTTTCAATTGATCGCGGTAAACCGAAAGAGGACTTCCGCACGGTGCCTCATCAACCCGGTTTCTTAGCAGATATAGCAGAAAGAAGAAGCAAGACGGAAGAAGCAATCAGCAATAAAATTAACTGTTTCAGAAATTAAGAACGTCCTAATAATCTTGGCGGTTGCTATATTTTTCCGCTCACCTACTTAAACCGAGAACATAAAAATCGATATATAGGCCTCGCAAACTCATTCTCCCCGCGTGCGTTGCGAGGAACGTTAGCTTTCCCATCTCTGATGAAAGCTATCTCAAAACTAAAAACTTTTTCCCCCTTCGCCTTCTAACTGTGCAGGCACTGTGAAATAGAAACTGCTTCCTTCTGAGACAACGCTTTCGGCCCAAATTCTGCCGCCGTGCTGCTGCACGATGCTGCGACAGATAGCCAAACCCAAACCGGTACCTCCTTTTTGGCGGGAGTCAGAAGCATCGACCTGTTGAAACCGTCCAAAGATAGTTTCTAGTTTATCAGCAGGAATCCCCCGCCCTCGATCTTTGACTTCAAATAAAACCCGATCGCCCAAATCTTCAACCCTGACAGTTACTGTACTCTCCGGAGCCGAGAATTTAATCGCATTGCTCAACAAATTTACTAGCAGTTGAACGATCCTGTCCGGGTCAGCCCAAATTTTTGCCGTTTCGGGAAAAATCGACAAATTAACGTGATTCTCAGCAGCCACAGACAGCACAGCTTCCGCAGACTTCCGCATCAAAACAGCGGCATCGCACCACTGCTTGACGAGAATAACCTGGCTCGCATCGAGCCGCTCTAAGTCTAGAATATCGTTGACCAAACGCACTAACCGTTCGGTATCGCTAGACGCAATTTCTAACATCTGTTTGGCAGTTTCCGGTTGATCTTTCAGTACGCCCGCTGCCAGCAAACCTAAAGAACCGCGAATTGAAGCAAGCGGCGTTCGCAGTTCGTGGCTGACAATAGAAATAAACTCATTTTTCATTTTTTCAATTGCCCGACTTTCTGTGATATCTGTGACTGTGCCGACGTGACCGATTAGTTGATCTCTGTCGGAAAAAATCGGAGCTGTTTTAAGCCGACAAAACCGGATTGTTCCGTCTCGCTGGATGTGACGGAATTCGCAGGAAAATTCCCCATCAAGCGATTGTGATTCCGACCACTTAGACAGAATTAGTTTGATGTCTTCGGGGTGAATAAACCGCATCCAGCGGTTTCCTAAAGCTGCTGCCGGTGCGAAGCTGCCAATTGCTTGACAGCGGGGATTTGTATAGGTACATTTCCCCTCAGGATCGATTTTAAAAATCCCGACGGGCGAACTTTCGCTCAAAGAGCGAAACAAAGCTTCGCTTTCTCGGAGTTCTGCTTGAGAGCTTTCTAGTTCTCGGGTTCGCTGCAAAACTCGCATTTCTAACTGTTCGTTGAGCTGTTGGAGGGCGGCTTCAGCTTGTTTGCGCTCACTAATATCGCGGTGTACCGATACCCAATGGGTAAACCCACCTGTTTCGTCAGCGATCGGCACAATGCTCATTTCTATCCAAAATTCCGTCCCGTCTTTGCGATAATTGATCAAGTCAACCCGCATCGGCTGCCAGGTTTCCAAAGCTGTCCGAACTCGATCGAGACTGGCGCGGTCTGTTTTTTCTCCTTGCAAAAAGCGCGGGGTTTTGCCCAAAACTTCTTCTAACGTATAGCCAGTCATCCGCGTGAAAGCTGGGTTGACATAAAGAATTCGCGGGCCCGATTCGTCAATCGGTTCAGCTTCCGTAATTAACACGGCGTCGTTAGTAGTGGTGACTGCTGATTCCAACAGGCGCAACTGTAATTCTCTAGCTTTGCGATCGGTAATTTCTCTAACTGTCCCCACCATCCGCACTGCATCGCCTGCTTCGTTGAAAAAAAACTTACCTTTCCCCTCAATCCAGTGAATGCTGCCGTCGGGCCAAACCACGCGGTTTTCGTTACAGAAATCTCCTCGCTGGGCGATCGCCTGATTTATAGCATTCTGAATACTGTTTAAATCTTCTGGGTGAACGCAAGCTGCAAAACTTTGATAAGTTCCGCCAAAAGTTCCCGGGGCCAACCCATACAACTCTTCGTGTTCCCTCGACCAAACAATGCGATTTTTCTGCACGTCCCAGTCCCAAAATCCGATTTTGGTAGCCGATAAAGCTAAGCTGAGCTGCTGATTTGTTTTCCGCAATTCCATGCTAGTAATAGCAACTCGAAGTTCTCGGACTATTTCAATTTCGCACTGCTGCCAAGGCAAAGATTTTAACCTCACAGTTTCTTGCCACAACTCAAAGGAATTGCGAGGAGACATCTGCCTGCTGCCATCCGGCTTTAATTCAATTGACCACTCTGGTTCACCTGCCCAGTTGACAGTTTGAATTACTTCGGGACGGAACCACAAAATGTAATAATTTTGCATCTCGGACATGGCAAGTATCAGCAAACCGCTAGCCACTTCTTTAAACTTCTCGGAGGGCGGATACAGCTTTGATAGAGAATCTGTATGAAAAATATCATTATTTTTTTTACTTTTTATCCAAGCAATTAAGTTTGCGATTTCTACCAATTCCGGGGTTTTGCCGATGCTTGTTAAATTTTCATTGGCACACACAACTGCACCGGTAGCGCCCACTAAGGCCAGCAATTCATCTCGGAATGCAAGCAAACCTTCTACAAAGGTGTTTTTTTGAGAAATTTCTTTAATAAATTTATGGCAATTTTGTTTTAAATAAATACCATATTCCCAGTTTTCGCTATCTTGTTTGTAGCTGAGTTCGAGATTCACAAACTTTGCTAGCATTTCGCAAGCCGTTCTTGTTTCGTAGTTGACATACTTTCGTGTTGGGTGGTGACAGGCTATCAATCCCCAGACTTTTTTATCTTTGATTAATGTCAGGGTCATGCTAGCGGCAACGTTCATATTTTTGAGATATTGAACGTGGCAAGGGGAAACTGCTCTCAACAAAGAGCCACCCAGATCCACAGGGCGACCAGTCAGCGGATTGCAGTGAGGAATTAGTTCTACAGGCTGACAGTTAATATCGGGAATAAACCGAATTAAATTCATGTTGAACTGTTTTCTTGCCTGGGGGGGAATATCGGTAGCTGGATAGTGCAGTCCCAATAAAGGAGCCAAACTTTCTACTTTGTCTTCGGCGACAACTTCCCCCGCACCGGTGGCATCAAATTGATAGACGATCGCTCGATCGAAACCGATCATCCTCCGCACTTCTTCAACTGCTGTCTGACACAGCACTTGCAGGCTTGGTGTTTTGTGAATTTTGTCGATCGGCTCTTGGACTAAATGATAACCATTCAAACAATCGCTAGCTTGTGGGGAAACAATTGGCTCTAGCTCAAAAATTAATGCTGAACTAGATTGATGGAGCGTCCCCTCAAAAAAAGACTGGCGGTTTTGACTTTTGAATGATAATCTGATATTGTTAGATTGATGACTGTTTTCAGATAAAGCTTTTTCTATAGCCTCAATTTCCTCAGTCTCGACAAATTCATGTAAAAATTTGCCCAAAAGTTCTTCCGGGTAAATGCCGAGCACCTCAAAAATATTGTTGCTAACTTGCAAAATTTTCAACACAGGAGATTCCAGCACCAAAAGGATGCCATGAGGTTGAATCGAAGCCGGGGAGTAAATTAGTTCGTAGTCGCTATCATTGAGAGTGCCTGTGTCTGAGGGCAATGTCCTTGCTTTCATATGATTAATACTTCTCTAAATTAGTCTATAGTTCTGGAGCCGCGGGCCAACATCCATCAACGGCACCGCGTCCGAATCGCACAACCAGAGAATCCCAATTCTTGGCTAAGGCTTCCTGATTCGTTTCGGACACGCATTATTGGATATTTCCTCCTAGTTATACCAGTTTAAAAAAAGAATACAACTGCAGGCAGGTGCTCGAAACCAGAAGTTTCATCAGTCATTCCCAATCCTTCAGTTCTTTAATTCTTTAATTTTTTAATCTAAAAAGGTATTAGTGTTGTGCCTGAGCCAGTCTATGCCTTAGTTGAGTCCGCTCCAAACGATTCAGGAGGCGAGCAATCAATTCCGGTTTCACGATCGGCTTGTTCACGTAGTCGTCAGCACCTGCGACAAACATTTGGCGCACTGTTTCCGACTCGGAATGAGCCGTCAAAAATAGCACGGGGAGCCTGCTCCAGCGCAAATCGTTGCGCACTGCCAAACACAGCTCGATACCGCTGTAACCGGGCATCTCAACATCTAAAATTAGCAAATCCGGACAAGTGGTTTCGAGTACCTCCCAGAACTTTTCGGGATCGTCCAATGTTGTTACTTGAAATCCCCAAGGTTGTAGAATCACTTGCAGTGCAGCCAATAGATGCACGTCATCGTCTACCACCATAACTTTAGCTTCAGCAGGACCAGTCTGGTCGAGAACTTGGGCGACTGCTTTGAGTATATCTGCTGGGGGGATAGATTTGTGTAAAAAGCCGGAAGCTCCCAAACGAGCAACTTCTATTCGATCGCTCAATTGATTGTGCTCGCTAAAAACTATCACGGGAATTTCTGGTTTTTCACTGCGGAGTTCGGCTAGGAAAGAAAGTCCGTTTTCCTCAGTTCTGGAAAATGTCAAATCCAGCAAAACCGCGTCGGGAGGCTGTTGAGAAATCGCACTTCTTGCTGCTTGCGGAGAGTTGGCGACTTCCATCTGGAAGCCGAAAGCGGATGCTACTATTTTCAGTTGCTCGCTCCCAAAAGTATCATCATCAACAATCAGCATTCGGCGCTTCTGGGAAACCGCAGGAACCAAATCGCCTTCTGGTTCGGGCGACGGGCGATCGAATATCTGTTTGAGCTTATCCAGAAATCCCTCAATCTGCTGAGCCGTCTCCGGTTGTAAGATGTTTTCAGCCTTGAACAAATGTTCTATCTTGCGCGCAACTTCCGAACCGTTGGTCAGCCCTAAAGTTCCCAAAGAACCGATTAATTTGTGAGCTTGAGCCTGGGCTTCCTGGCGCAGTTCGCCCTCCAAGGTTCCGTTTTTCAGTTGAGCGATCGCGCGATCGAATATCGCCACCTTTTCTATAAAATTGGCTTTTAAATTTTCCCGCATTTGGGCAACCACATTCTGGACTTTGAGGCGGCGGTCGTCATTGTTTGATTCCTGGCTCGACCCGCTGGATTCAGCAGATAAAGTCTCTTGACTTTTAGCAGTTTCTGCTGTTTCCCGCGCAACTTTTTGGCTCTCAATATCCTCTTGCAGGCTTTTGAGCCGATAGCCCAGTCCGTACACGGTTTCCACTAAATCTACAGTCATACCGGCTGCTTTCAGCTTCTGCCGCAGCCCCTTGATGTGAGCGGTAACGGCTTCTTCCTGAGGAAATTCGCCGGCCGACCAAATGCGATCGAGGATGGCGCTGCGGCTGAAAATGCGGCGGGGATTTCTCAGGAAAAGTTCCAGCAAATTGTACTCTTTCGGAGTCAAGTGCAGCACTTTTTCGGCATAAGTTACTTCTGTAGTGTCCGGGTTGACTTGCAGTTTTTCCCAGGTCAAATTTGTACTCGACAAAGTTGCCTTACCCCGGCGCAGCAAAGCGCGAATTCGAGCGATTAATTCTTCGAGATTAAAGGGTTTGACTACATAATCGTCTGCACCCGCCTCTAAACCTTGGACTCGATCGTTGCTGCTATCTAGTGCTGTTAGCAGTAAAATCGGCATTTGGCAGCCGGACGATCGCAATTTCCGACACAAACTAATGCCGTCGAGTTTAGGAATCAGCACATCCAAAACAATCAGGTCGTAATCGTATGCCTGCACCAACTGCAAGGCTGTTTCACCGTCTGCTGCCGCATTCACATTGTAATTGTGAGAGTTCAGCGCTTGGGTAAGCAAACTGACTGTAATTGTGTCATCTTCTACCAGCAGAATTTTCATAAGCGTAACCTGTTATTTGATCTGTTTTAGTGACTGACTTCTTAGCGAACTATGGGGATAGTTAAATAACCTTTTTCCGAGTTTATTTGAAATTTTCCCACCCTCAGTCTAACAAATAGTATTCTTGAATATAGTAAAACTGTAAATTATTCTTGGGATTTATTTTACCTATCCCAATGTTTCATCGGATTCTCTGGGGGACTTTATGGCTTTTTTGACTTCAGCGCCTGCTGAATTTTTTGAATCAGATATTGCGATGAATCTTGATGCTTAACTAAGTTTTCCAACTCCGAAACCGCGACTTCGGCGTTTTTTATCTCTTTAACTAAAGAATCAGCGGTAACACTTTGTCTGACTCCCAAAGATTGTTTGATAGCGGTCTGTGAATTGAAATCTTTTTCCGCTATTAATTCCTCCAACTCTAACAGCGCCATTTCTGCGCGATCGATCTTGATGGTCACAGATTTAGCCACATTAGCACCCGCTCTTGCTGCCTGCGTGAGTTCATGAACGCGCAGTTTAAACCTGCTGGCAATTTGCTCCATTTGAGTCCCTAATTCAAAAGTTTTACTCGCCAGTCTGCCAATTTCCAGACTCACTTGGCTCAGACCGCTGGGCTGATTTCCCATTTGATTGGTAACTACAGCCACCTGTACTGCTAAATGCCTGACTTGTTCGATCGCCTCCCGGATGGTTCGGGAAGTCCGGTTAACCGTTTCTAAATCATTAGCTATTGCTTTGCCAACGCCCAAAATTTTCTCTGTATTGTTGCAAATAGAATTAGCACCTTGAAAAGTAGCTTGAAATGCTTGGCGACCTTCCGAGGAAATCAGTTTCGCAATTCTCACAAATCGCTGATTCATGTGAGCAATTTCTTCAGCTTGTTTTACCAGTGCCACTTCCTGGGAACTGGGAGTATTATTCGATTTATCTGTTTGACGTTGTTGGGATTTTAAAAGCTCATTACATTCGTGGAATCTCGCCTGTTCTTGTTTAATTGCCGCCAGATATTTGTGCCTTTCTACTCGGTATTTTTGAATGACTTTGTTAGCTTGCGCTAAAAGTTTCGACTGGGCAATCACCAGAGTATGAACGTCCAAAACGCGGTAAGTCCGGTTTGCCATTACTACCACAATGGGTTCATAAATCAAGTCTTTGTGCCTGTTGAGAGACGCTTGCACCGCATCCTCTACTTTCCAGTTTTCCGAAAGCAGCAAAGGCGGAATTCTAATAAAATCTAACAAGCAGCGAATCGGTTGCTGCCCGTAAACTCCTAAGCGATCGGGAAGACTCATTTGCTCTCGAAACTTGACGCGAGAAATCATGCCCAATACCTGTGCTTCCTGGGTAATAATGACTCCCGGCAAGTCTGGTTCTTGCTCGAATCTTTCAGCCACTACCTGTCCTGGAGTTGCAGCACTCACTTGAAAGTCGTGACAAGGCAGATGTCCGATAGTGAAATCGGGGGTGAGTTGAGTTGGATTGCTCATTTACCCGGATCGTGTTAAGTAGAAGTTAACAAATTATATATTGATATTATACTGGAATAAGATTTTTTAAAGTAGTCAAGAACCGACCACTCACCGGCATACCGATTTAGTGGGCGCTTGAAAGAGTCCTAGTTGACCAGTCTAAATCTTAACTGACAGGAGTTGTGGGCAAGTGTTGAAGTTCACACGCCCGGAATCTGTAGCTAGTTCAGATATCTGTAACGAAAGCATTAAACAGCCATTTGGGAGGCAGTGTGTTTGGCAAAGTACCGAGCTACAACAAAGGCCAGTGCTAACTTGACCCCAGCAATGGGAGTGGAATTCCTTAGTTTCCATAAAAAACCCGGTTCACAAACACGACCAGAACCGATCGATTATTCAGCCGTATCCGTGCCCCCCATTTCCTCCCACCGCTTTCGCGCTCTTACAGCTATAGTGGGGTAACTCGCGGCGAATAAAGATGACAACTATAGGGAGAAATAGGGTTTCTGGCTCCTGGGTCTGACGAGAGCCAGCCTTCTGACTACTTTCATCTCAAATCTCTTGGAGCGGCCGCGCCTGCTGCGCCCCTGGTTCCGTCCCCACAAAAGGGGGGTTCATATTTTGTTCTTTAAAACAACCGGGAAAATATCTAGATTGAAACCAAAAACCTTAAATCGGACTTTGCCGCTAGCAACCTTTGAGGCTGCTTACCAGTTGTTACAGCAAATGGCTGAACTTCCCGGGGCGATTTGGCTGGCCGACGATGCGATCGCTGATTATCAAAATCTGGAAAACTCGTCGGAAAGGTTTGCAGCAGTGATATCAGATCATTTTAGCGGGCTGCTGCGGGGCAAGCTATTAGATGAGTTCGCAACAAACGGACGCAAACACAGCGAAAAAAATCTTAATTCGGAATTGAATGTGCAGTTGACTTTCGATCCTGGGGCGATCGCCAATTTCCTCTCTCCCCTCGCAAACAAACTCGCAGAAATAACGCCCGCACCCTCGCGGCAAATTGATATTCGCGCCCTCAAACAAGCAATTAAAAATATACAGCCAAACTCGGCATTTTTTCAAAGCGAATTCACCCTCAATTTGCTGGATATTCTCGGTTCAGATGCCAGAAAAAACTGTCACCAGCCCCTACACCACCAAAAAGAAATAGAGCAAAATTCCGCGCCAAAAGCGATAGCTCCAGAAACGCTCAAGCTACAGATTGCCGAAGCCGTCAATCAATTACAAGTTGCCAATCCCTGCATTTCATTTTGTCAGCCAGTCGAAGATGCTTTGCAGCAGCAGCTCGAACAAGAGCGACTTTTGAACCAAGTGACAACTCAAATCCGCCAGAGTTTGGAATTGCCTGTAATTTTGTCAAAAGCAGTCGAGCGAGTGCGAGAGTTTTTGGAGGTCGATCGCCTGTTAATTTATCAATTTGAAAAAGTGCCAGCGCCGCAGAATGGTGAGTTAGCTAAAGAAATACCTGCAGCGGTTTCTGGGTCAGGCAAAATTAAAGAAAATTTAGGATCTTACTTGTATTTAGGTCGCGTCACCTACGAAGCTTTAGCCAACGATACTATCTCGTCTGTACTCAATTTTAGTGAAAGCGCGCAGTGTTTTACTAATGGAGTCATTGACAGAGAAAAATATCGCAAAGGTTTGACTTTGTGCGTCGCGGATGTGGAAAAAACTTACTCTTCGCAGCCTTGTTTTTTAGAGTTGATGCGGCGGGCGAAGGTGCGCGCGAAGTTGCTAGTGCCGATCGTAGTTCAAGACGAATTGTGGGGGCTGCTAATTGCCCACCAGTGTACTTTTCGGGAGTGGGAAGAAAGCAAAAAAACATTTTTGCGGCAAATAGCAGAACATTTGGCGATCGCCATTTATCAAGCCGAACTTTATGCACAAGTCCAACAGCAAAAGCGCACCTCAGAACAGCGCGTAATAGAGCGCACGCGAGAACTGCGCGATGCACTGGTCGCCGCCCAGTCTGCCAGCCTCGCCAAGAGCGAATTTTTGGCAGCTATGAGTCACGAATTGCGGACTCCGCTCACCTGCGTCATCGGCATTTCAGACACCCTGCTGCGGTGGTCTTACGGCAAAGTTGGGAGCAAAGAAGTGCCGGTGCAAAAGCAGCGACAGTACCTGCAAACTATCCGGGACAGTGGCGACCACTTATTAGAATTAATTAACGATATTTTAGATTTATCGCAAGTAGAAGCCGGAAAAGCAGTATTAAAAATTAGTGAGTTTTCTCTTTCTAAATTAGCTTCTCAGAGCCTGCACGCCCTCAAAGAAAAAGCTATGGCTAAAGGCGTGGAACTGGTGCAAGAACAGCGGATCAAACAAGAGTGCGATCGTTTCACCGCTGACCCGCGCCGCTTGAGACAAATTCTCTTCAATCTTTTAGGAAATGCGATTAAATTTACTCCTGAAGGCGGGCGAGTCATCCTGCGAGTTTGGGTGACAGAAGATAAAAATCGAACGGCGGCAGTGCGGCAGCCCGGTACTGCACCGGCAGGCAGCACCGCTGTTTTTCAAATCAAAGATACCGGCATTGGAATTCCCGAAGATCAGCGATCGCTTTTGTTTCAAAAATTCCAGCAGTTGGATTCCCCCTACCGCCGCGAATACGGCGGCACAGGTCTGGGATTGGCTTTAACTAAACAGTTGGTAGAGCTTCACGGCGGCGCGATCGAAGTCAACTCTACAGTTGATGTCGGCTCTACTTTTACCGTTTTTATACCCATCCAAACTCAAAGCAAAGATGAATCCACCAAATTCAAATATGAAAAATCGAATTCATCTTTACCCCTGCATTCTTCCTCCTTGCGGGGCAGCCTCGTGCTCGTCGAAGAAGATGAAGAAACTGCCATGCTGATTTGCGATATCCTGACAGTCGCAGGACTGCAAGTGGTGTGGATGATTGAAGGTTCGGCGGCGGTGGAACAAATTGAACTTTTGCAGCCGAATGCAGTGATTGTGGATATGCGTTTGCCTGGTATGAATGGCTGCGAAATAATTCACCAACTGCGCCAAAAACCCGCTACTGAAAATATCAAAATTCTGGCTTTAAGCGCTAATGAGATTCCTGCAGATGAGATATCTTTCGTGACGGGGGGAGCTAACGATTGTTTGGCTAAACCGATTCACCCTGAGCAATTGCTTGACAAAATTATTTCTTTAATGGCCGGGATTGGTAATGGGTAATCGGGCATCGGGCATCGGGCATCGGGCATCGGGCATCGGGCATCGGGCATTTAATATAATTGAGTTTTTGAGGCAATTATGGGAAGACCTGATTTTGAGGAATTAGAGGTTTATAAGTTGGCGGAAAGTTTGGCGAATCAGATTTGGGACATTGTTAAAAAATGGGATTACTTCACAAAAAATACGATAGCCCAAGAGATATTTTGGTCTGCGGATAGTGTCTGTGCTAATATTGCTGAAGGAAGAGGTCGTTATAATTACCAAGATAATTGGCGTTTTGTAAAAATTGCGAGAAGCTCTTTGTACGAAACAGTAAAATGGTTAAGATTAGCCGATGCTAGACAACTTATCACCAGCGAAGAAGTAAGCAAATTTAAACCAGTTGTCGATAAATTACTACCAAAACTTAACGCTTATTTTAGCTCAATAGGACACAGGGAATAAATTACAAAAAAAGCCCGATGCCCGATGCCCGATGTCCAATACCCCATTCCCAATTCGCCATGATTAATTGTCAAATTCCTACAGGATTAATTGTTTCTTGTCAAGCACCTGCTGATTCGCCGCTGCACGATCCGATCGTAATTGCGGCAATGGCTCGAACCGCCATCAATCGAGGTGCATCGGGCGTGCGGATTGACACTCCGGCTCACATTGCGGCGGTGCGAAAACAGGTATCCGCTCCCATAATTGGGATTTGGAAGCAGCAATTGCCGGGATGCGAGATTTACATTACTCCTCGCTTTGAAGACGCGCGGGCGATCGCCACTTCTGGAGCCGATATTATCGCCGTTGACGCTACTCTGAGAAAACGTCCTGCTGGTGGCGAAGACTTAAAGACATTAATCGCACAAATTCACAGCGAATTGGGTAAATTAGTGATGGCGGATGTAGATACAATAGAAGCTGCGCTCGCAGCAGCAGAAGCTGGTGCAGATACTGTAGCAACTACTCTTTTTGGGTACACTGCTCAGACGGAAAATTTCTCGCCGCCCGGATTTGATTTGCTTGCGGAAATGGTAGAAAAGCTTAAGGTTCCGGTTATCTGCGAAGGCGGGATCGCTGGGCCGGAAATGGCTAAAAAAGCATTAGATTTAGGAGCGGCGGCTGTGGTTGTCGGCGCAGATATCACTGGGATTGATATTAAGGTGACAGCCTATAAATCGGTGATTGGGAAGTAAGAAGGAAGTTCGGCAACGGATTGTTTAACGGATTTCACGGATGTAACGGATAGAAGGAAGTTCGGCAACGGATTTCACGGATGTAACGGATAGAAAGAAGAAGGGAGAATAAATAGTCGGCGATTGAAATCGCTTTTAGGCAAACGAAAGGCGCAAGGTAAGGGTGGGAAATATCGGGCGATTTCAATCGCCCTTTTTCTGGGGAAGTTGCTAAATCAGCGCGCCGTTGATAAAGCTGCTAACTGCTGCCAAGGCGATCGCCCCCAGTACGGCGCTCCAAAGACCCATCCGCAAGTTAAATCCTTCAACTAACTTCGCAGCCGAGGCAAAAATAATCACGTTCATTACAAAAGCAAACGCACCGGAAAGCAATCCCAGCGTCAGCAGGTTCGGCACGAAAAAAACTGCTTTTAGAATTGGCAAAATTAAAACATTCAAAATTCCCAAAACCGCAGCGGAAATTACTGCTTTCGGTGTGCTGTCAATTTCTACGCCGATCGGCAGTTGAGAAATTAGCAGCAAGCTGCTGCCCGTCACCAGCCAAGCAATTAAAAAATCGATCGGTTCCACAGCGCCCCTACCTCCTTAACAGTTGAAGTGTCAAAAAAACCTGATATTCAAGCTCTACCTTAATCAAAAAAAACCGCTGATACGTCTGCCAATTGGCAGAATTGATGTCTGTCACTAAAGAGTTAGAAGTTATCGTGGCTGTATCTTCCTCAAAATAATCCGGATGGGCACCTTATCAACCTGTTAGTTGAATAAAAAGAGCAGATTAATTAATATGGCTGGCGATTTTTCTTTTAACTCTCAAGTCCGATTCGACAAAAAAGGCTTAAACAATCCTGCACGACAAGGCAGCCGATCGTTGCAAGCTATAATTTTTATGCTGCTAGTCACTACCTTGGTGACGCTGCCGACATTTCGTCTAGCCGAACTGCAACTGATACATGGAGCCTACAACCGACAGCGCGCGGAAAATAACCGCATTCGCCCTGTGTCAGTCGCAGCGAATCGCGGTCAAATTTTAGACCGCAGCGGCCAAATATTTGCGGCCAACCGCGTATCTCGATCGGTCTATGTGTGGCCAAAAGAGCGATCGGCCAAGGAGTGGCAAGAGATCGCAGCTACACTCGGTCCCATCGTCAAACTTCCCGCAGCCGAAATTGTCAAAAAAATCGATGGAGTTGGGTACAGATCGGCCTTGCCAGTGCGAATTAGTAAGGATATCGATGTCGGTACTTTCGTCGCTTTGGGAGAACAAAGTAATGCTTTGCGGGGAGTTGAAATTCGCGTAGAATCGAGCCGAGACAATCCCAACCAGCAATTAGCAGCTCACCTTTTGGGATACGTCGGCGAAGCTAGTTTAGATCAATTAAAAGCTAATCCTGCATATCCGATGGGGATGATCGTCGGTCAAATGGGAGTGGAAAAATTAGCCAATTCAACTTTAGAGGGCGTTTGGGGAAACCGTTTAATCGAGGTAAATGCTAAGGGCGAAGAAATCCAAGATTTAGGTGTAAAAGACCCTATTCCCGGCAAACCGGTGCAGCTAACTTTAGATTTAGATATGCAAAAAACTGCGGAAAAAGCTTTGGGCGATCGCCTCGGTGCTGTTGTGGCGATCGACGTGAAAACCGGAGCTCTTTTAACAATGGCTAGTTGGCCGACATTTGATCCCAATATTTTCACCCGCAAGGTAACTCAAAAAGAATGGGATCGGCTGCAAGGGCCAGACAAACCATTTTTAAATCGGGCCGTTCAAGGCTATCCAGTCGGCAGCACTTTTAAGATTGTAACTTCTGTAGCTGGGATGGAGTCTGGCAAGTTTTCTCCTGACTCGACTTTGGTAAGTTCTGCTTCAATTAACATCGGCGGAATTACCTTTAACGAACACAGCGCCGGTTACGGCGTTATCGGTTTCCGCGATGCTTTAGCCTACAGCAGCAATACGTTTTTCTATCAAGTAGGTATGACTGCAGGGCCGGAAGAAATGGCGAAATGGGCTAAAAAAATGGGCATTGGCGGTACTATTAATTTAGACCTTTTGGGGATAGACGGCGCCAATCACGGTCAAGTTCCGATACCAGCAGAGAAACAGAAAATGTATGGGGAAGATTGGTACGTTGGCGATACAGTAACAATGGCGATCGGTCAGGGTTTGGTACTTTGTACTCCCTTAGAATTGGCAGTGATGGTGTCAACTATTGCCAACGGTGGTTGGCGAGTGCAGCCGCATTTATTGGCTTCTCAAACCAATACGCCTGTTACTAAAAAAATTTCAACAGGTATTAAGCCTGCAACTTTAAACGTCATTAAACAAGGATTGATTGACGTGGTGAAAAAAGGTACAGGCCGCGCCATGAATGACGGTACTATTCCTTTAAGTGCTGGTAAGACTGGGACTGTGGAAATGCCCGGTCATCCTGACAATTCTATGTATGTCGGTTTTGCTCCCGCTGAGAAACCGGAAGTTGCGATCGCAGTTATAGTTGAAGGCGGCGGATTTGGTGCTGTATCGGCGGCACCAATTGCTCAAGAGGTATTTAGAACCTATTTTCAAAAGCAGGGTTTTAAGCCTACTAATAAGCCTCTATAGTTATTAGTTAATTGTTAACTGTTGACTGTTGACTGGTCCGATTTTTTGTTATACTTCGATCGCACTATCCTTGATATTTTGGGAAAGTGCGATCGATCAAAAGTTTTCCCCTACCAATCGTCTCACTTCCAAGGTCGATAAATTGATCATTTGCGCTACCTGTTCCAGACTCATTCCAGAATTTAAGAGTTGAGTTACGAGCGATCGCAATGTTGACTCCGCTGCCAGTCGTCCCAGGTTTTCTTCCTTGTGAGTCTTCAAAAACTCACCCGTTTGAGGAACTTTAAACCTCAATTCTCCTGAAATTATATGCAATTCCAGTCCCAGCACTTCACTGAACAACCACAGCGTATCGAAAGCGATATTGTTGGCTGAAATCGGCTCGTACTGATTGTTTATTAGACGTAGTCCCTGTAAAATCGGATTTAGATAATCTCCAGACGGATCGTACTGAAAATATTCCCTAACTCCCAAAGCCCGATAAATTTCAGGTTTGGTTTCTTGGTCTTTCGTTTGAGTTGTTTCCGATGTAATTTCTAGTACAAAATCTGGAGTAATTCCCCCTTCTTCCCAAACTTTATAATTATCCCTTTTGCGGTTGGCAACTCCAAACACCACATAAACATCCGGGGCCACAACTGCCTGGTTGTTCCCTTCTTCATAATATATGAAAGAATTGGCTGAGACGTAAACATCAGAACGTTCTTGAAAGTAAAGCTTGACAGCTTCAACGCTATAAGTCATGTAATCGCGCGTGATGTCGCTTTCAGCCATCGGCTCTCCGTCGCTGCTGGGATATTCAATTTCTACTGGTTCGACTTGAGTTAAAATTGTCATTTTTCAATTTTCCTCAAAGTTAATTAATTTAATGGTGGTATTCTGTCGGATTTGGGAAAAGTTCGATATCCTAAAAAAAATAAACAGCAGTATGGTGCGCACTGCGCACCATACATAATTAGGTTTTGCGTCCTGGACTTTAAGGCTGGTCTGATGGTTGACAGATACAGACTATTTAAATTCTAATTAATCCCTCTCTCTAAAATAATCATTTCCGAACCAACAACGGGACTTCTAGCTATTAACTTCCCTTCCCTATTGGCAATTTCTAGCTTGCTGAAATCGAGTGAATTAGCTTCCTTCCACATTTTAGTTGCTAGTTGATTTTGCTCGACTTCGCTGAGTTTGTACCAATCTTCAGCGACTTTTACAGTCAAAATGCTGCTAGAAAAATTAGCTTGAACAGACTCAACTAAACCGCCGCCAAGTCGATTTTTAATTTCAGTAACTTGAGTTTGAATAGCAGCAATCAGAGACTGTTCCGGCGTCAGCGGCGGCGGTGGGATCATTTCTACTGGTTGCGGTTTTTCCGGGGCCACTAAATCGGGCAACTTGCTTTTGAATTTAGTAGATATTGGCGCTGACGGTGCGATCGCATCTGGGGATTTCGGCGTTTCCGGCGCCACAAAATCGCCAAAGGTTGGCGGCGACTGCTGCGCTGCGGGGAGAGGCACTTTTGCTAGTTTCTCCGGGGGTTTGGCCGAGAAACTGTTGAGAGTTAAACCGACTGCAACGATCAGAATTGCTGCTATGGCGGCGTTTAAAATTGGATCGGACAGCTTCTGGTTCGTCGATGGTGGCAGTAGCGATCGCACTAGCCGCACAATACTTTGCCAAAGTACACCGACTTTCTCTAAAAAACTCCCTTCCGGGCGTTGGGATACAGGCTTTTTCTCAACTTTTACAGCAACTTTTGGCGGCACGCTGTTAACTTCTGCAGCAACAGCCGGAGGAGTTGCTGTTGCTGAGTCAGAAGCGATGGGTGCGATCGGCTTTTGGGCCTGCAACGGGGGTTCTGCTGCTAATTTTTTCCCTTTTTTGCCCAAATTCCCAATCGAGGCAATCAAAGCATTGATTCTCTGATTTTTGGGAACAGCGCTGCTGGCATTTTGAGTTTTGCTACCAGTGGGGGCAGACTTTGCAGGCGAGTCAACCTCCGGTGTCGGAGATGGAGAGGGTTCTGGAATTGACTGGTTTAGTTGTTCTTCTGACATTTTCTCTGCCTTGGGGCGTTGCAAATATATCTAAAAGCGATAAATTTTTAGTTGAGCCATCTCAACCTTAATTTATCATTTCATTAGTTGTAACTGAATCAAAATGAGTATCAAACGCCGTCACTTTCTAATTTTAGGCAGTCTCAGCAGCTTAGGTTTTGCCGGAGTCTGGAAAATGTTTCAGCTTCGGACTTCCTGGGGTACAGACACCGATGCTGCTGTGGCTTCTAACGTTGAGGCAGAAAGGACGATCGTCCCATTGCCGGCCTCACCGCCTATTTTACGCTTTATTTCGGTGGCCGACACCGGTACCGGCGCTGAAGGTCAGTATGCTGTGGCTGAGGCGATGGCGCAATATCACCGGGAAAACCCTTTTAATGTTGCTGTTCTCGCCGGCGACAATATCTACAATAACGGCGAAATTGAAAAAATTAATGCTGTTTTCGAGCGGCCTTATCAGCCGTTATTGCAGCAAAACGTAAAATTTTATGCTTGTTTGGGAAATCACGACATCCGCACTGCTAACGGCGACCCGCAAGTTAAATATGCGGGTTTTAATATGCAAGGTCGCTACTATACTTTTCGGCGCGATCCCGTACAGTTTTTTGCTTTAGATACCAATCACAATGCGGATTGGAAAAATCAGCTTGTTTGGCTGGAAAAAGAGTTGAGTCAGAGCACCGCACCTTGGAAAGTTGTGTTCGGCCACCACCCGATTTATTCCTCTGGCGTGTACGGAGTGAATCAACCTTTTATTAAGACTTTGACGCCTTTGTTTCAAAAGTACGGCGTGCAGCTTTATATCAACGGACACGAACACAGTTACGAACGCACTCGATCAATTAACGGTACGACTTATTTAATTTGCGGTGCCGGCGGTGGCACTCGTGAGGTGGGGCGTTCTGAGTGGACGGAGTATTCTGCTAGCCGGCTTAGTTTTGCGACGTTTGATGTCTATAAAGACCGGATGTTTGTCAGTTCAATCGGTACTGACAAACGGGTTTTTGACAGGGGATCTATCGAAGTGCGATCGGCTTAATTCAGATGGTTTTCCCAGACATATCAGATGAATAGATTTATGTCAAGGTGCTTTTGTCGCTATATTTAACTGCGACTTACACCTTGAATCCATATCACCCTTTACTCTTGACTTGAACTAAAATTCAACGTAGAATGTATTGTTGTTTGATAGGTAGCGTTAGAGGCATCTGAGTGAAAAGCAATCCGTTAGTAAGACCTTTCTTGAAGTGGGCAGGAGGTAAAAGGCAGTTATTGCCAGAAATTCGTAAGTATGTTCCCAAGCTGACAAGTAAACAGACATATTATGAACCTTTTATAGGTGGAGGTGCACTCTTGTTTGAGTTACAACACCCAAAAGCTGTTATCAATGATAGCAATAGAGAACTGATTAACTGCTATAAAGTAATTAGAGACTCATTAGATGAGCTGATCGAGGAATTAAGCAAGGATAAATATACCAATAGCGAAATGTATTATTATGGCATGAGAGACTTAGATCGTTCAACGAAAGAATATGAAAATTTGTCGGAAGTTGAAAAAGCAGCACGAATCATTTATCTAAATAAAACCTGCTATAATGGCTTGTTTAGGGTAAATTCTCAAGGTCAGTTTAATGTTCCGTTTGGTAGGTATAAAAACCCAAATATTTTAGATAACGCTGTTTTAAGAGCTGTGAATAAATACTTGAAGAGGGACACTATAGAACTGTTAACTCAGGATTTTGCAAAAGCTGTTCAAAGCGCAAAGAGAGGAGATTTTATTTATTTCGATCCTCCTTACGATCCAGTTTCGGAAACAGCTTCTTTTACTGGTTATGATGTGAATGGCTTTAATAGAGACGAACAAAAACGACTAAAAGAAGAGTTTGACGCTTTACATAAAAGAGGTTGCAAGGTAATGCTGAGTAATTCTTGTACGGATTTTATTCGGGATTTGTACAATGATTATCAGTATACAATCATAAAAGTTAGGGCAACGAGAAGTATCAACTCAAATGCCTTGAAAAGAGGTAGGGTTGATGAAGTATTAGTTTTAAATTATGAAATTCCGGCTCAATAAATATGAGTAAAACCAAGAAAACAGCAAACGATAGAGCTTGGAAAATACTATTTGAAACGCATAAAATCTTAGAAGAAGTCGCTCAAAATGGTAGTTTTGAAATAGAAGCGGCTCAAATCAATAAGCAAAGAGAAAGCAGGCTGATGGCCAAGTTCGATCACTGTGTCAATTTGCCAGATATATTTCGAGCAAATCATCTATCAATCTTGCCAATTTCTCGCTCAAAATATGTTATAGGTAACTTTGATACACACTTGAAAGTTAAATATGATAGTAAAATTGAAGTGATTCCTTTTGAGTTTCCTCCCGGGATAGAGAGTATAGATTACACAAATTTATATTCTGAAAGTTCCGCATTGCACTGTGCATTTACTATCGGTATTATAGATGATTTATTCGGCGAAAAAACAGCTTATACTGTTTCTGGGAGAATGTCTACAGAGGCTTTTGATTTTAATATTATAAATTCCATCGCTAATAAACCCTATTCAATCAAGGTTAAAAATTCTCAGTGTGAGATAGATGCGGGATTTGAAAGTAACAACTATTTTGTCCTGATCGAAGCTAAAAACTATGCCATAGACGATTTTTTGATTAGACAACTTTACTATCCCTACAGATTGTGGTCAAAAAAAATTGCTAAAAAAGTGATTCCCGTATTGATGACATACTCTAACGACATTTTTAGCTTTTTTATTTATGAATTTAGCAATGATAAAGATTATAACTCTCTCCAACTGATAACACAAAAAAATTATACGATCGCTCCCGAAGAAATACAACGGAGTGATGTCGAGCGGGTATTCAATAATATTAAAGTAATTGAAGAGCCAAAGGTTACATTGCCACAAGCTGATAAATTTGATAGGATAGTAGATTTATTATCATTGTTATTAGAAAGAGATTTAACCACAGATGATATTACTGACAATTATCAATTTAACCGCAGGCAAACTGGCTATTATACTAATGCTGGTGTGTATATTGGACTGATAGAAAAATATAAAAATTCTATAATAAAAAAACCAATCTTTCGTTTGACAAGTGAAGGGAGGTCAATTTTACATAAAAGACCTAAATTAAAATATCTAGATTTGATTAATAAAATTTTAGAAAAAAAAGTTTTTTATTTAGTATTTGAATTAACCCTTAAACAGGGAGAAATTCCGCCAGAAGATACAATCTGTAAAATAATCTCAGAAAATCGTCCAGATATTAATGATACAACTATAAAAAGGCGTTACTTTACAGTCCAAGGCTGGGTTTCTTGGATTTGGAACCAAATCAAAGACTAAAATTCACATAGTTTGATTCTGTGGGACTTTAGTACCTTTGACCTAGTTTTACCTCCAGCCCATTTCAGAAAGGGACGCGGCAAGACTTGAAAAGTGCGGAAGCAGACATTTATCTAGAAATAACGGCACTATAATATTTATCACAACTAGAACTCAATAAAAATACTTCAGAAGTTGTCACCGGACTTAGCATTCCGGCATTAATACAGACATCGCCCGATCGATCGGCGAAAAGTTTTCGTTAGAATTATATATGTCAGCCTCGCCGGCAAAAATGCCCGATCGCCCGATCGGCAGATTTAGCTCCGGCTGTGCCAAAATTGTCTAACTCGCTCACAAGTGTTACCAGTCAAAGATCGAGCTGTGACACTTTACCCAACCAAGCTCATGCAAGATTTTATTAATAACGTCTCTCGCTACCCCCGCTTTTTCATTACGATATGTCTGGGAATTTTCTTTTTCCTGTTCGAGCGACTCAGACCCCTGCTCGATCGACCGACAACTGCGATCGCCCTGATTAGTTCGATCGTAGCGACTTTTGTGTTTCTAACTTTTACATTGCGCGCCATGTTAGGTCTGAGTTTGGTTTAAAGCCAAGCTAGAGCGCAAACATCAACAGTAAATCAGACAAGCTAGAGCGCAGAGACGAGGCCGACAAAGGGCTCCGGGAAGTTGCGAATTTTTAATTTTCAGTTAAAACACCAACTCCGGAAGTAACTGCCAACTTTTGCAGGCGATCGCCCACTTGGCAATAGTCGCTGCGATACATTGGAAGAGGAAAAAAATTGCGCTCGTTAGGCCAGTGCTCCTCAACCTTGGGGCAGGCAAACATTACCGAAGTGCAGGACAAGTGTTTGGAGCTATCAACAATTCACTGGGGAAATACTGCACCTCTGTTTCCTCGGTGTCCCACTTAATCCTTAGGAAGCGGCATCCCCCGCCCCGCTTTCCTCTCCCGTTAACCTGACGGTATCACGAGAGTTTCCAGCGGACAAGACAGATGAAGTTTGAACATATCTATCAATTTTTTCAAGACCCCCCTCCTGTTTATCTAAACAAGGAACTAGCAGTGTGCTACATTCTCTCCGTGTTATTGCGCGGAGATTCCTACGGTACAGAACTCATCGGACAACTAGAGAGGGAATTCCCCATCTACCGACTTTCTGATACCGTGCTCTACAGCGCTCTGAAATTCCTCGAAGATGAAGCTGTAATCACCGGTTACTGGAAAAAAGTAGAAGGACGCGGCCGCCCCCGCCGGATGTATCAAATCCTCCCCGAGTGGCGGCACCAAGCTCAAGACCTGGCTCGTCTCTGGCACGAGTACATCGGTCAGGGAAACGGCGCGTCAGGGCGTCGCTCCCACGCATTAGAAACTGGTCAGACGGGTTAACCGAGTTTGAATCGGATGCCTAAACCCTTGAGATGCTGGCGCTACTTGCAAAGCGATTTGCCCGATTGCCTTCGCTTTGCTCGATCGCCGCACAGCCATTAAAGCATCTACACTGCGTCAGGACTTACGCATGGTCACTTGAGAATTAGCGACGAGGTAGAGATATGGGAATTTGGTGATGGGGAGAAAAACGCCTTGCTACAAAGCTTTCTGCGAATTTTGGTAAAAAAGTGTCTGCGTAAGTCCTCGATCGCTTTCGTATGTAAATTTCTGTAAAGTAATAGTAGATAATTTCAATTACACAAACTTCTACCGATGGATACTGCTGTTCTTCCTTCAACATTTGTGCTAACGCTGCTGCTGGCGGTTGGCTTGTTTTTCTTCATTAAGGCCTCAGTCAAAGATAGAATCGAACAAGTCAAGCTTGCTTCCGAGAGCGCCCAAGAGTCACTGTTAACCCAGCTACAAGAGTATTTTGCTTCTAGGGCTTACCGAGTTGCAGCCGTCGATGCCCCCAACTATAAAGTCACGTTTGAGGGTTTTGTCAGGCCGAGTTGGTTTCTAGCTATTTTTTTAACTCTGCTTAGTGCAGGCGGCGCTCTGTGCTTGGGACTGGTTTTGGGAATGCTAGTTCCCCAGCAGGGTCAAATTTTCCTAGCTTTGGTACTGCTGTCCCCGCTGGCCGGGGTATTTTACTGGAAAAAAGCTGGACGCTCTGAGCAAGTTTCGCTCAAACTCGAATCAGTTGCTGAGTCGGGAAGCCAAACCAAGAGCTTTGTTACTGTCAGAGCTCACCGCGATGAACTGGCAGCCATGCAAAAAGCTTTAGATTTGAAACCGCTCGATTAAAAGTTTGGCGCGGAACATTTTTTGATATGCTAGATGCCGTACTTAGACTTCGAGCTGAAAAACCGATTACTTAAGAGCGGCTCTTTCGTTGGCTGTTTGTTCGATCGACAAAACAGTCAAAAAAAACCATTATCGTGAAAGTGCCAATTGTGGCGATCGCCCTCTGCAGCGATCGAGCCTGTTGCGATGGCTCCTTATACCCTAATTTCTAAGGACTTTTCGCATAAATTTCAGTTGGCACTCTCCAGACAATGAGAACTCTCGCGCTTTTGTTAAAAGAGTTAGAAAAACATTGCTGTCAATGTTTTGAGCTAAACATTTCGATCTAAGCGCGGCTGGCTGACACCACAGGAATTTTTTCTGTGGTAGCTTCCAACATCACCTTTAAGCTGGGGAACAAGAAATGATTCTCTTCTACGTATTGGGCTCCAAATAAACCTTTTTCAGCCCAGAAGTATCTGTCAGTGGTATGCTCGTTACGCTTGACTAACAGCAAAGCTGGGGGAGCAATGCCTTCGGCATGGATGAACTTGCGAGCCGCTGTTACGGGTTTATCTTCGCCGCTCTCGATGCTATATTGAGGCACACACTCTAAAATTCTGCGTCCTTCTTGTCGGCGGCGACTCTTGCGTTTGCGTCTCCTGGCCAATTTCTTTACCTCCTCTGTGAGCAGACAGGTTGTAATGATAGCTACCAAATCCGAGGTCAGTATATCCGTTCTCGCTCAAAACTTCAACTGTTTTTAATATATCGACATAATCTTAATATTCGTGCCGATCGACAAAAGTGTAGGGGTTGTGGTATTGTGGGCCGGAACTTGCGGCAAAAGCAAAGCTTTGGGAATTGTGGAAGCCCGCCGGACGGGGATGGGGGGCAATTTTGGTTCGTGAAAGCCCAAGGCCTTCCACATAGCTGCCTTCTATCAAAGCAAAGACACCTGAAATTTAGAAGTCTCCGATCTGTAATCGGCAGCAGATCATTTGTAATTTACTGAGAATTCCGTTAGATATCTTAATGTGGCGCTCATGTTAATGCCAGCCAGTTCAGAATTTGTCAAGCTTTGCCGATCGCAGGTGGCGATCGCCGTCAGTTTGGGCGCGACATTCAGCGCGGTATACCTGACACAAGAGCTGGTAGAAGGCAGTGAGGCCAAGTTGGTGCCGATCGCGCTTTACCCAGAAACCTCAGTCGAATCGGAAGAAAATCAGGGGTTGAGGCTGCAATCTTCCGAAACTTCGACAGTGAAACCCGTGCCGCGGCTGCTGGCGCCGCCAGTTCTTCCACAGGAAGAATCAACGGTGGGGGCGATCGCACCCGAACCGCTTCCGGGTAATGAGCGCAGTTCCAATCAGTGCCAAGGCCCGGAGAATTTGTGGCAGCAGCGGATGCAAATAGTGACACCTCTGATACACGAGGGAACTGTAATGGGACTCCTGGTGTGCGGTCGGCAAGACAGGCCTTGGAACGAGCGAGAGGAGGCTCAGATGCAACAAATTTCCCGCACCTTAGCCCTAGCCTGCATTTTAGACCAGCGATCGCAGTGGATGCAGCAGGAATTGGGTTCGGCTCGGCAAATTCAAGCTCAGGTTTACGACACGATGCACAATTTACTGCACCAGTTCAAAAGTCCGCTGACAGCGTTGCGAACTTTTGGCAAGCTGTTAGCGCGGCGGCTGGTACCGGAAGACAAAAACCGCAATGTGGCTTTTAGTATTGTCCGAGAGAGCGAGCGCCTACAAGAGTTGCTGGGCCAGTTCGATCGAACCGTTGACACGGGCGAAGCACATCTAAAACTGCCATCGGGTACTTTAGAAAAAGCAATGTCCAATGTCGAATCAATCCGGCATTCTCCTCTGTCGCTGTCACCTGCTGTCAATTTGGAGGAATCCTGTTTTGTGGCAGAAGTCTTAAAACCGCTGTTAATTTCCGCCGAGGCGATCGCATCTGAAAGGCATCTGAAATTGCTAGCCGACATTCCGGCGGATTTGCCACCAGTCTCAGCGAACGATCGAGCTTTGCGCGAAGTTTTGAGCAATTTAATTGACAATGCTTTGAAATATACCCCCGTCGGCCGCCAAATTTATATTAAAGTAAGGTACACAGCAGCGGAGGGCGATCGGGCAGGATACAGCCAATTGCCTGCGATAGCAGTTGCAGTCAGCGACACAGGTTCTGGCATTCCTCCCCAGGATTTAGAACATTTATTTGAGCGGCACTACCGAGGAGAAAAAGCGCAGACAGAAATTCCCGGCACAGGATTAGGTTTGGCGATCGCCCGCGATTTAGTCCGCCAAATGCAAGGAGAAATAGAAGTATTTTCCCCAGTCAATCCTGAATGGCTGCCATCTGCGGCAGCTCCTTTATTATATCCAACGGATCGCGGCACTACATTTGTGGTTTGGCTGCCGGTGAATAAGTAACGAACCCCCATTGCTTGGAGATATTATTTATGAAGCATCTGCCTTTATTCAATCAAATTCCCAGCTTGTCAAAGTCTTTAAAAGCTTTCCAAAAACAGTTTTTTAGCGTACCATTTTTAGTTGCTTTAAACACTCTGACTGTGCTGATTTTGGGTGGGCTGAGCGTATACGCCAAACTCAACAACCAGGGAGACGGAGTTGAACGCCTGTTTAGCGATCCTTTTAATTTCTGGTTCCCTTACGAAGGCATTCTAACCGGAGTTTCCGAAGTCCTCGCGTGCATACCAGTAGCAATTTCTGCATTTACTTTCGGAGTGTTGCGCCAGAAAAATCCGCGCAGTCGATCGGCGATATTCTTATTTTTTAGTGCTTTACTGCTGGGAGTCTTTTACGTGGATGACAGGTTTCGGATGACTTTGATTATTTCTGAGTTTGGAATCTCTAAAAAATTAATTTATTTATGTTATGGTAGTGCTGTTTCCCTTTACGGACTTAAGTTTTGGCGATACATCAAAACCACTCCTTACCTGCCATTAGTCGCAGCATTTCTCTTGTTTGCTATCTCCAGGTTTGAGGATATTTTAAACTTGCCAAGCCAAGGAGTACACGCGATGTTAGAAGACGGCACTAAATTATTAGCTCTTGTGAATTTAGCCCTGTATTTTTGGCACGTATGTCATCAAGAAGTTTGGCGACATTTGCAGCAGAGGGAAGAGCGTTGAGCGCGTCGATGATATTACAAAAAAAGGCGTTGGTGAATTATGGTATCACTAAGCAACACTGGCGACTGCATCGAACCCAAATAATGTCTTTAATTTTGATATGGAATTGGAATATCTGCAAATTTAAGATAGTGAATTAATAATCGAAGGGAATGTCTGAGCAACTTGCTGCGTGATGCCAGAATAACAAAGAGTTTTTAGTTTCAAACAAGGTAAATAATATCTTAATCTTGTATTTTCGCCCTCAACTCTTGTCCTATAGGTTTTGCAGTGGGATTTGAGCTTCATCGGCAATAAAACTAGGATAAACTTTCCAGGCATCGGTCACAAGAAAATAGCATTTCTATTTATTAACAAGAGTACCAATTGGTTCAAAGTATAGCCACTATGAGCGCCTAATACCTATCCTAAACCACCTGGTTTAAAGTGGTCTACTACTGTTCATAACCAGATCAAACATTTATTTTTTTAGCCGACAAAAGTTTCTCATTCATTCCATTCACCCGCTTGTGGATTTGTCTCTGTGTGCTCAAAATCTGGGAAGAGTTTTCCTACTTGTTTGAGCCAATTAATTATTGTCGCATGATGCACCTTTTTGACTCTCTCAATTGATTAAAAATCTATACCATTGGTCTACATTTGAGAGATTAACATTTAACATTTTTAGAGTAACCTTTAGAGGTTGAGAGCAATCTATAAATTGTCTGCCACAACCGACACAAATATAATTCTGTTTACCTTTTTTATGACCATTTTTATTAACATGAGTTGACTGATATTCAGGACATTCCATAAGCTCTGCGTTTTTTGAAGTGTTATTTTGTGACGATCGCACTATAGCAAAACCATTTAATTTGTAAACAATGGGTTCAATCATCACAAACGTTTCAGGTCGTTCTACATTCACGACTCCAATAGACTTGCTATAGCAAAACCATTTGAGATGTAAACAATAGATTCAATCATCACAAGCGTTTCAGGTTGTTGTACATTCACGACTCAAATAGACTTGCTATATATAACTATATCATACGCTAATTCAGCAACGCCCTAATTGATGTATCATCGGGTTCATAGGCTTTAACTATTTTTTTACGAAACTCACTCGAATAAAGTTTAATTTTTTCTGCTGATCTACTGAATGCCGTGTGCTATTTATACATGGAATCTGCTGTATTTTTACGGCACAGTTGGTAATGCCTCGGAAGAGATTGTTAAAAAATATATTGAAAACCAACACAATTAAGTTAGAAGAATGTCGCTAAAGCCGCAGCGCCTATCCCCACCCCTAAAGCGGTGGGCGTGCTGCGCGAAAAAAGTCTGTCATAATTCAGATTAATTAGCAATTAGCAATTACCCTGTTTTCATGCAACGGAAAAGCGCTATACCATCAATTCAACCAGATGAGTTCTCTAAGGCATAGCTACGGCGACATTGGTTGCTATACAGGTAGTAGGCATCTCAATAATAAACTGCGTTCCGTGCTCAGGCGTAGAAAAACACTGCAATTGACCGCAGTGTTTTTCTAGCAGAATTTTTTTGCTGATTGACAATCCCATCCCTGTACCTTTTCCGATTGGCTTAGTAGTAAAAAAGGGAGTGAAAAGTTTTAAACGAACTTTCTCAGTCATGCCAACACCATTATCAGCAATTGTTACCCGAATGCCTGAACCAGAGCTAATGTTGTCCCCATCATGCGAATTGCCCGGTACAACTTCAGTACGAATCAAAATTTCGGGATGGAAAACTGCACCATCTCTACTTACCCGCTCTTCTAAAGCATCTATAGCATTCGCTAAAAGGTTCATAAACACCTGATTGAGCTGACCTGCATAACACTTCACAAGCGGCAATGGACCATAGTCTTTAACCACATCAATAGCAGGGCGATCAGACCTAGCTTTTAGTCGGTGCTGTAAGATCATCAAACTGCTATTAATACCTTCGTGGATATCTACTGACTTGATTTCAGTTTCATCCACCCGCGAGAAATTGCGTAGAGACTGCACAATCATACGAATGCGGTCAATGCCTAACTGCATGGAAGAAAGCAATTTTGGCAAATCGTCCATGATAAATGACAACTCTCCATGTTCTATTGCCTGGATAATTTCTGCTTCTGGTTGTGGGTAATGCTGTTGGTAGAGATTCAACACATAGATGAGTTCTTTAATATAATCTTTAGCATAGGAGATATTGCCGTAAATAAAGTTAACCGGATTGTTAATTTCATGAGCTACACCTGCGACTAATTGACCGAGACTAGACATTTTTTCACTTTGAACTAGCTGGAGTTGTGTTTCTTGCAGCTCTTTGACAAAATGCTCTAAGGCAAGAGCTTTTTGGTGTTCTTTTTCTTCACTGATACGAAGTGCTTTCTCTACTTGTTCGCGCCGTTCTATTTCTGACTGCAATTTATGACCCAGACAAAAACTTCTCAAAGCTGTTAGCACTGTAGTATATAGCTTTGAGCTCGTTAATTCAGTTTTAGTTTTATAGTCATTAATATCGTAATTGATAATAATACTTTTTTCTGGTACTTGGCCGGGTTGACCCGTGCGTAAAATAATTCGCACTAACTGATTGCCTAACACTTCGCGGACATATTTCACAAACTCTAAGCCAGCATCATCCGTTTCCATGATTACATCAAGCAGGATGATAGCGACATCAGGATGTTCTTGGATTAACTGTTTAGCTTCCTTAGCGGAATAAGCACTAAAAATTTTTAAAGGTTTATTTTCATAAACAAACTTTCTTAAGGCAATATCCGTAGCTGTGTGAACTTGAGCCTCATCATCGACAATCAAAATTTTCCAGCTTTCAGTCGGGGACTCTTCAGATACTTCATCGGCAAAAAATAACTCCTCATCTGAGTTAACTTCTTCCGCAAATAAGACTTCTTCAGATGAGTTTTCACTTACAAAGCCGTAAATATTCTTGTCCATTGCTGCTCACCTTTCTGCGTTACTGATGTTTTAATTTAGGAAACTACGGTGTTGAATCAATTTGGACGGGTAGCTTAATAATAAATTTTGTGCCGACCCCGACCTCACTTTTACATTCTATTTCACCCAGAAGTTTTTGGGTAACTAAATTGTAGACAATATGCAATCCCAACCCGCTACCACCCTGACCGCGTTTGGTAGTAAAGAAGGGCTCGAAAATTTTACTCAAATTTTCTGAGGGAATGCCTTGACCATCATCGGAATATTCAAATCTAAGTCGATCGCCCTCTTGCTGCCAATCAAAAGCCAGCTTTCCAGTACCGCCCGGTTCGTAAGCGTGAATCAGAGAGTTCATCAGCAAATTTGTGACAACTTGGGATAATGCACCTGGATAAGAATCTAGGGCCATTTTGGTGTCTCCCTTAATTTCGATCGAATGTTTGCTATTTCTCAATTTTGGTTTTAATTGGATTAAAATTTCCTCAAGATAATCTCTTACCAAGAAAGTTCGTCGTTCTTCGCTCGATCGATCGACTGCCACTTCTTTAAAGCTCTGAATCAATGCTGCTGCCTGATTTAGATTAGTTAGAAGGGTGTTGCTGCTTTGGGTGGCTATATCCAAAAATTCTTCTAGTTCGGATCGCTTCATTTTGCCACTCTTATAAGTAGAAGCAAATTCTGTGGTATGTTCTGCCAAAGCTGACGCAACGGTGACACCAACTCCGATGGGAGTATTAATTTCGTGGGCGACGCCTGCAACTAATCCTCCCAGCGAGGCCATTTTTTCAGATTCCACTAGCTTACTTTGAGTCGCTTTTAAAGCATCCAGCGTGTTGGATAATTCGTGGGTGCGATCGCACACTAATTGCTCTAAGTTTTGATTGAACTCCTGCAAGTTATTGTAGAGTTGGGCATTTTCAATGGAAATGGCTATTTGGGCTGATAACAATTTTAACAGTTCTAGCCTATCTGTAGTAAAAGCTCCTTCTGTCAAGTTATTTTCTAGGTAAAGAATGCCTGTCAGTTTGCCTTGGTGCAGCAGAGGAGTGCAGAGAATTGATTTCGGTTGAGTGGCTGCAATATAAGGATCGCGGGTAAATTGTCCCTCTTGGGTGGCGTTATTTAAAACCACGTTTTCCTGGGTGCGGATGACGTAGTGGGCGATCGCACTTGCCAGTTTTGGCGTTTCCCCAGAAGCAGCTTCTGCATTGAGGGGAAGCGATCGCAGCACGCTAACTTCATCTTTCTTAACGGAACCTTCAGCCTCAATCGCCCAGTTTCCCCCTTTTTCTAAAATTAAAAATCCTTTTTCAGCACCTGCATTTTCGATCGCAATCTTCATCAACCTTTCCAGCAACTTACTCAAAACAATTTCACCTGAAATCGCTTGAGAAGCTTTCATTACTGTGGCTAAATCTAGCGTATCTCCCAAATTAGTGCTAGTGGTAGTAGGCGCATTGGTTGTTGTGTTAACGTTCGTTTGAATTGTGGTTTTGGCTGAGGTTATAGCTAGGAATTGGGGGTATTTTTCTTCTAAATATTTAACTTTAGCTATAGCGCCCCAAGCTTGGTAGCTATAATGAGCGTTTTGCATATAAACTTGGGCGATCGTGTCTTTGCCCCATGACAAGTAAAATTTTGCTGCCAGTTCGTGAGCGAGTGCTTCTTCGTTGATGTATTCGTTTTCTTTAGCCAGAGCGATCGCTTTCTCGTACATTTCCATTGCCTCGATTTTTTCCCCTAAAACCCGATACCGTTCTGCCTCTACTAGATAGAATTTGTGCAAATAATTCATTGGGGCATGATGCGCCCATTTCTGCATTTTCTCTTGATTAGCTTGTACTCTGTCAAGAATGCCCTGTTGCTCTGACTGTGGAGTATCAGAATACACGGCCAACCGCATCAAAGAATCGTAAAAATGGAAGATAGGAATAACTGGCAATCCTACCATTGCATCTAAATACTTCTCTGCTATAGCAGTATTTTCAATGCCTTCGGAGTAATTTTCAAACAAATAACAAAGGTAAATTTTGTTCAAATATATGTATGCAACTGCCGATTTGTCCTTTGCCTGCTGGTATAATGGCAACTTCAGCTCCTCATCACAGGCTTCACCCTTCAGAATGCAAGATTTTTCGCTTTTTCCCAACAAATTTAATATAGCTTGCCAATTGATTTCTATATAATTAAGCGCTATTTCTTGCTTGACATTATAAATAGCATCTCTGTTAATTGCTATTCCTCTGTCCAGCACAGTCAGTTCTTTGCCACTATAGTAAGCTGCACAGGAGGAATGTATTAGACTAAAGCCTGCATATTCTAAATCTCCTGTCTCTATTCCGCTAGAGTAAGCAGACACTAAAGGCTCGCAGGTTTCTCTCAGATGCTCTTTCCAATGTCGAGTAAATATATTTACAATGACAACTGTCTTGGCTTTGATTTCTTGAGCATTCAACTTTGACAAGAGACTTAAAGCTAATTGACCGAACTGATAACCCGAATCAATATCCTCCACAATTCCACAAAGAAGAAAACCATAATTGGCATAAGCAAAGGGAGAAACAGAAGCATTACCATATTGGACGGATAAATCTACTTGTTTGCACACCGTCAAGAGCAACAGTTGTGGAGCAGCAATGTATGCAGGAGCAAAGATACTTGATATAAGTCTCATAGCTGCTAGTTTATAGGGATCTGTCATTTGAGGCAGGTCACTTAAATCCTCAATTCGCTTCCCCTTCAAAATTGCCGCCGTTTCCCCCAGTGCTTGCCCAATATCTGACGGGTTTGGCTGAGAGGGAAACTCCACCCCTAACAGCTTTAAAACTTCTAACGCTGTATTAACGGCTTCTAGTAGCTTTTTCTGCGACACGGAAGCTTGAATCTGGACTTCATAGACTTTTATTTTTTCCAATAGGTTTTTGGCACAGTTTTGCACGACCTCAGCTAATTTCTGCATCCGGTCAAAGTCACCACTCAGAAATGCTGCCTCTGCTGCTTCGGTATGTAGTGCTAATGTCAGTTCGTAATGATGAGTCCAGCTAGAATTTGCTAGCAGTCCCAAACCTGCTTGCAAATATTGGGTAGCCGCAGCATGAGCCGTTGCTGCTTTAGCTTTTTGACCTGCGGTTAAATTAAGTTTTGCAATTTCAGTTCGTTCGGATTCATCACTAATGAGTTCAATTCCTAAATTCAAATGATCGACGATCGCAAATATCTCTTCCGCTCGTTTCTCTGGCGAGGTATTTTGCCACAGCAGCCGACCTATTTGCAAATGAACTGTTTTTTTAGAAGTTTCCTCAATCAGAGCATAAGCTGCTTGTTGGACGCGATCGTGCAAAAACTTATAAGTAGTAATGACCAGATGAGATTTAACGATTTCTTCTTCTGTTACGCCGAGTTCAGAAGTGGCTAAAATTAATCCATCTTGGATGGCTGGCAATAGCTGTTGAAAGGTTTCAGCGGTAGATTTTTCGTTGACAATCGAGAGAGTATTTAAGTCAAAACTATTGCCCACACAAGCGGCTAACCGTAAAACCTGCTGAGTGGAAGCTGGCATTTTTCTCAATTTACCGACCATCAACTCAACGACGTTATCGGTAATCCCTACGGCTTCAATTTCTGAAATATTCCAATCCCAGTTTCTTTGCTCAGAATTAAAAAGCAGGAGGTTTTCTTCATAGAGAGTTCTGAGAAACTGATTGACAAAAAAAGGATTGCCTTGAGTTTTACCGACGACTAACTCAGCTAGGAGGATGACTGAGCCTCTATCCCTCCGCACAGTATCAGCTATCAAGTTAGTAATATGTTCGATATCTAAGGGAGTTAAGGTAATGTGGTTAATAGTCGCGCCTTGATTTTGCAGCGCCTCCAGAGTCATGATTAAGGGATGCGTCTGGCTCACTTCGTTATCTCGATAAGCACCCATTAGAAATAAGTATTTTGTTTCTTCATCTGCCATCATTACTTGCAGCAGTTTCAGAGTAGCAGAGTCAGCCCATTGCAAATCGTCTAGAAAAATGACTAAGGGATGCTCGACTGAACAAAACACCCGGATAAATTTTTGAAATACTAAATTAAAACGATTTTGCGCTTCCGTAGCACCTAACTCTTGGACGGGTGGCTGTTTGCCAACAATGAATTCTACGTCGGGAATGACATCTATAATGATTTGACCGTTATCACCAAACGCCGCTAAAAGTTTTTCTTTCCAGGCGCCCAGTTGCGTTTCGCTTTCAGTTAAGAGTTGCTTGACTAAGTACCCAAAAGCTTTAACAATAGCTGAGTAAGGAATATTGCGTTGAAATTGGTCGAATTTCCCGGCAATAAAATAACCGCTTGCCTTAGTAATCGGTTTATAAACTTCTTGCACTAAGGCTGATTTACCAATGCCTGAGTAACCAGACACTAACATAATTTCTGTTGTGCCATTGCTGACGCGCTGGAAGGCTGCTAATAAGGTTTCTATTTCGCGTTCTCTACCATAGAGTTTTTGGGGGATTTGAAACTTATCTGCAATATCTTTTTGGGCGATCGCAAAATCTGCAATACTTCCCTTAGTTTGTAATTGTTGCAGGCATTCTTCTAAATCGGCGATAATTCCCCAAGCACTTTGGTATCTGGCTTCAGCAGTTTTTGCTAACAGTTTCATTACAATATCAGAAACCGCTTTAGGAATTTCTGCATTGATTTCATGGGGCGGTACTGCTTGTTTAGCAATATGACAGTGGACTAATTCCATTGCATCGTTGTAATCGCATGGCAGTTGCCCCGTTAGCAGTTCGTAAAAAGTGACTCCTAACGAGTAAAAATCTGTGCGGTAGTCGATCGCTCTGTTCATTCTGCCTGTTTGTTCCGGCGATATATAGCTCAGAGTGCCTTCTAAAACATTAGGATTTTTTAGGGTAGGATTCTCACGCGATAAGACAGTAGAGATGCCAAAATCTATGATTTGGACTAGCCCTGTTGTTGAGTTAATAATAATATTGCTGGGGTTGATATCTTTATGAATAATGTTATGTTGATGGATTTCGCCTAAAGCCTTGGTTATTTTGATAGCTGTTAACAAAAACTCTTGTAAGGTAAGTTTTTGAGAAGCCAACCCCTGCTTTAGTGATTGTCCACCACAATCCTCGAAAATAATAACCAAACTGTTCTGGTATCTTTCTAAGCTGTAGGTTTTAGGCACACTGTCTAGGTTAAGATTGCGTGTAATTTCGTATTCCTGCTTGTATCTGACTAACGAAGCTGGCATCGGATAATCTTGCTTGAGGAATTTGAGAATGACTGGTTGGTTATCTTGCTTTCTCAGTCCTCGGTAAACTAAAGAATTGTTACTTTCATGAATTTGGTTGGTAATTTCGTAGCCGGCTAAGTTAATCATCCTTGCAGCCTCTTTTAATAATTAATACACATTTTTTTTAGCAATTCTCAATTTGTAAGTAGATGTATCCTCTAATATAAAGACTAGCCTGCACTTTAAGCAAAATAATAATTTTTAACTAAAAATTATTATTTTTTACATTTCTTCAAAAAAGTACAAATAAATATTTAGGTTAGGAGTCCGATCGCTCCACAGCTTCCTCCAAAAGCAGGCAGAACAGAGTGAAGGGCGATCGCCGTTAGTCTTCATAGGAGATTTGGGCGTTGCATAATTAGAGTATAAATAGGGGGAATACACCCTGCAATGAAAGCGAGTGCAAATCAACCCATAGCCCTAGGAAAGGTAAGAAAAAAGGAAAACATAACTACATTTGTGTTAAATGCGATCGTCAATCGATCGCTGATGATGAGTCCCAAGTCGGTGATCTCGATGAATTACAGACTTATGTGAAAAAACATACACAAAATCTGGCTGTGGACAGCCATTGACCACTTTTAGTCAGGAGTTTGAGGATGCGTATTAGGCGATCGTAGTTTCGAGACATTTGATAGCATTTCCGGTTGCATCGGAAACGATATAAGTCCTAAATACATTACCTAAAATTTCAGGATATTCCCATTCCTGCATTATTCATACCTTGATTCAGCAAAGCCCCTTTTTCCTTCTTCCTTCAACATCCCCATTACCAAGGATTGCCAATCATTGTGAAGGCGGCCCAATAATAAGGATGCGAAAGCACTCGATCGCCCCGCGACGCAATTTCCGGAGGCAAAGTTAGACTCATAGAAAGCCCTTCGACTCGCAGCATCCCGTCTTGAATCCGCACGCGCCCCTGCAGCATCTCCAATTGCGCGCGCCGCAAAGCCTCGGCTTTAATCATCAAATTGCCCTCACCTCTCGGCATCCGCAACTGGCGGTAAAACCCAGTCATCAGCCCCAAAGTCCCCTCATCGCTGACTTCCCACAAACTCGCCAAAGCGGATCTAGCACCGCTAGCTACCGCCAAACCCGCAAACCCCAACTCCGCCTCTTCGTCGCCCAAAGCCGTACTGCACGCGCTTAAAACTAACAGATTCACCGGCGGTTCATTCCACCGCAACTGCCGCATTTGATCGATGCGCAATTTAGTATCCCACAACTGAATGTAAGAATTTTTCGGTTCCCCGGGCTGGAATTCGCTGTGAGTTGCTAAATGAATGATTCCAAAAGGCCTATTTGCCCGCTGAGCTTGCAAATTCGCGAGAGTAAAATCTTGATTCAAAAATGATTTTCCCCGATCGGGCGGCGCGATCGACTCTAACTCCGTCGGTACCGCTGGTAATGGCGCTTTATCTTCAAATACCGACGCCCCCATTGCCAAAATTTCATCATCCGCAATATTGTCGTAGCGAATATCAGTCAAACTCAGACTCGGCATCACGCTAAGACTGTATTTCTCAACTAAAAATTGTTTGCCATCATGAAGAGCAGCAAAGGGCACACTCCGCAAACCTGCTGCCGGAATTACAATTAAATTGTCAATATTTAAAGCAGCCAATTCTGCGGCCATTGGCGCAATTAACCAGCGATAAAGTTTTTGAGCAGAATCCAAATAACTAATGCTGCTTCTTCTTCTGGGATTAGTTATTTCCGTTTGCAGGGCGTCAGCCAATTGCAACACCTGCCACCGCGTTGTCGCCGGAACTAAAACGCGCATCCGTTGAGCGTTAGCTGTGACTAACACTAATTCTAAATGCTCCCCGCTAGGAACATCGGAAATTTCTGTTCCCTGCGGCGCCAACCTCTGGGCTAACTTATCTTCTAAGGGGCGAGGGTGCCCGGAGGTGAGGTTTTTCCTCACAGGTAATAGATTAGATAAATCCCGGCTTGCCACCAGTACCGAAGCATTTTCTTTTGCTGCTGCATCCGATCGGCTTACCCAATTCATATAAAGAATAGCAGATTTTACCCCGGTAATTTGTTCGTTTTTGCGAAGAGTTTCGTAAATTACCGCTATATTAGTAATCGGCTTTCTTGCAGGCAACTCCAGATATTTTTCGTACTCGCGACTAAAGATTTGATCGAATTCTAAAACTCTCGAACCTCCCGTATCTACTCTGCCAGAAGGAGCGAAAATATTCGGGATAATTGGAAAATTTTTGTTTTGATTTTGCGATCGCAATTCTACTTGCAAAGATGCAGGAAGTGACAGTGCCGGCTCGGGAGTTACGGTCACTAGAGGCTGTTCGAGAATTGGTTCGGGAATTGGTTCGGGAATTGGTTCGGGAATTGGTTCGGGAATTGGTTCGGGGATTGGTGCAGGAGCAGAGGGCGCGCCCGGTGTAATTAGGGAAATCTGATTTGGTAAACTTCCCTGGGTGTAAGTTTGCCCAAAAGCAAGACTGGGCAAAATGGCATTTCCCGCGCCAGCATTAATGCTTCCCGTGGTTCCATTGTCGATCGCGCCGCCAACTACAAACGGTCGATCGATACCGCCTCCGTGGCGAATTTCGATCGCCCCCGCCCCCGCACCTCCGGCAGTAGAAATACTGGAAATATTGCCCGATATATCATTGAAAACACTGTTCGAGCGAAACAAACCGACGGTTGTCACATCAACGCTGCCGCCAGTGCCACCCGGGCCACCTTGAGCGTTGACAAAACCCAACTGAATGTTACCAGTCGCGCTCAGGGAAACGCCCCCGCCGTTGCCGTTTGAAGTGCTGCTGGAGTTGAGATCGAGAGCCGAAATGCCCGCTTTCGAGGTGACAGCAATATTTCCGCCGATCGCCCCCGAAGCGTTCAAAGCTCCCGCAGTTAAAGAGCCGGCATTGGTTTGGAGAGCGATCGCGCCTCCAGTTCCCGACACTGACGACGAGTCGATCGCGCCTGCAGCAATCGCATTTCCCTCAACCCGAATGCTCCCACCGTTCGAGGTAATATTGCCAGTCCGAACCTTGCGACTTGCTTGCAGGTTCACGCTGCCGCCATCCGTCCTTAAATTACCCTCTAAGAGGACTTTTCCTGCCTTGATATCGGCTCCCAAAGCGGCAGTGCTGTCCCCCCCGAAGGTAGCAGACTCTCGGGCGTTAACGCTCAAACTGCGCGCTGCAATTGTGGAAGCCGCCGCCACGCTAGCAGCGTCAGCCGAGAGCCGGCCCAACCTCTGAGTTTGACCGACTCTGCCCTCAAAAGTAATGTTCTCGCCAGCGCGCAGCGTCAAATTATTAGCTCGGCCCGGGGTGCTGTCGAGGGTATTGGCAAAAGCGATATTGCCGGTAGTCGCGGCTAGGGCGGCGCTGCGATTGACTGTGACGGCACTGTTGAAAGTCATGTCGCCAGATGTCGCAATATTGCCCGAAACCTCGGTACTGCCGGCGTTGACAGTCAAACTCGCCAGCGGTGCAGCTTGACCGACTGTACCGCCGAACAGCACTCGCTGAGCGTCGAGTCTCAGGGCGCGATCTCCGTCTAAGCTACCGGAGAACAGAATGTTGCCCCTAGCTTCCGCGCTCAAAGCCACGTCAGCATTGAGGGAGGCGTTTCCTGTAAAAGTGAGATCGCCGCCGGATGTCGCAATGTTGGCGCTGAGATCGGTTTGGGGCGCGTCGAGTGTCAAGCTAGCGCTGCCGCTTGTGCTCAAGGGATTGTCGATCGCGATCGAGCTGCCTTGAAGTGTCAGCGGGCTGTTGAAGGTAATGGGTGCGACGATCGCGATCGACTCGCTGCTACCGTTTTCGCGCCCGATCGCGATCGAACCAAAATCCCCTGCCAAAGCGCCGAGATCCGTTGCCGTCAAGTCCAAAATGCCCAAAATATCGCCGGTGCCACCGATCCGAATTGCTCGGCTATCGTTGGGCTGCAAGCGAATTGTTCCCCCCGCACTGCTTACCGAATTGCTGCCGCCTCTCAAGTCAATGCCGTTAGCAGTGAGAGCGATATTGCCGCTGTTGGCATTAAGCCCGCCAACAGAGAGGCTGCTGGCGAAAATGTTGATGTTGCCACCTTGAGTCTCGATTAAGTCCTTGGGGTCATTGACAACAAACACTCCGCCCGATCTAAATGTTACTGTGTCGCCCGTTCTCGCTTGCAGGGAAAGTTTGTTATCGGGCAAGTTTTGGAGGGTGATGTAGCCGGGGGTATCTATAACCACGTTGCTGCCGGCCGTCATCTGTTCCAACTGCACTTCTGGGATGTATGTTTCATTGGGTGCTGGTGCCGGTTGGAGTTCCCCGCCAGTCGTTCGCGCGTTGCTGTCGCCGTTACCGCTGACGATCGTAATATTTGCCGGATCGAGCCACAAATTGCCGATCGCACCGTTAGTCGCGCGGGTATCGACCTCTCCTTGGAAAGTTAAAGCATTTTTGCCGGAAACTTCTACTCTGCCGCCGTTACCTGCGGCAGTGCCCCCGCGAGCAGTAATATTGCCCAAGAAGCGAGTGATATTGTCTGACCAAATTACCGCTGTTCCGCCATTGCCGCGGTCGATCGCGTTTGCTGCGATCGTAGAATCAGGACTAACATAAGTTACCTGGGCATTTGGCACTGGTTCCATCCCCCGCCAACCGCCTCCGACGCGCACAGTACCTCCGCCGTCCGTCCCGGAAGCATCGATATTTGCACCGAACAGTCCGACTTTTTCGCCTAAAATATTGACTGTGCCGCCAGCATTCCCTGAAGGGGCGAATACATTGACAGAACCCGAGACGATCGCACTTCCCCCATTTATCGGCACTGTTTGGCCGCCAGTCAATACCAATTGACCTTGTTCGTTAGTCGTTAAACCTGTGGCTGATGCTACGCCGGGGCCCGTCAGCAACTGAGGCAAAGCTTGTGGGGCGATCGCAGATGTTTCGGACTGCAAAGACGGAGTAATTTCTAAACTCAATAAATTGCCGAGTTGACCGATGCGGACTGCATTTTTTCCCGGAACAGCAGCCACAGTAATTTGACCGCTGGGAGCGGATAATTGTCCTGTATTAATAACGGTGCCACCGAGCAAAGTTAAACTTTGCCCGCTGCCAACTGCCAAGTTTCCCGCATTGACAATTGCACCGACTTGTGAGTTATTAAAATTAAATTGATTGGGATTTCCCAGTAAAGCTTTGTAATCATTACTTCCGGTGGCATTAAACCAGCGGTCGCCGAAACCAATACCAGTAGCAGTTGTCGCGAAAAAAGACCCCGGCACGTTTAATCTAGCATTTTGACCGAAGACAATTCCCGCCGGATTCATTAAGAATAAATTAGAGTTGCCGCCGGTGACAGAAATCAGACCGTTAATGACGGAAGCATCGCCGCCGGAAATCCGCCCTAAAATATTTTGAATATTTGGATTAGTTAGAAAATTAGCAATTTGACCTTCGCTGAGATTAAATTGGCTGAAGCTGTGAAAAAGATTAGTCCCGTTTCCTGACAGTTGTCCGCCACTAATGTCTGTGCGGTTTTGCTCGGAGTTGACAACAGTATTAGTGCCGTCATTTGCCGGAACGACAGGTTGCGATCGCACTGCTAGCGGTAGCAGCCAAAAACCTAATGTCAAAATTATAGCCGAAGGAAAATAGGTCATTGGAGGAAGCCATTAGTCATTAGTCATTAATCATTAGTCATTAATCATTAGTCATTAGTCATTAGCCGGAAAGAAGAGGGAAGTTAGAAAAGCCAATTCCCGATTACCAATTTAAATCTATTGTAGTTTGGATTTTTTTTGAGCTGTAATGTTCCGCCGAAGTGCAAATAAACTTAAAAAGGTCGATCGAACGCTGCCACCGCCGGGGGTCGATCGACCTTGCAGGCACACGGCATCAGTCGATCGCACTCCAAAACCACCCCTTACCAGAATGTGGGAAATATAATGCAGATTTTATATTTATCTGCCGCCCGTGTCTTGACAAAATCCGCCCAGAGTCGTATGATTTCAGCACTGATTGAGTGGGACGGCAAAAACCCACAAAATAACTGGCTCCTCTAATGAAGTTAAAAACAAAATATTGATGCTTTTAGAGACCAATCATGCAAACTCCAACTTACTCATTTCTAACTGAACAAATAGTAGAGCAGATATTTTCGTCAGGCGAACTGACTCGGAATGACAGACAGCGAATTCAGTCAATGCTCTTAAATGAGTCGATCGGCGAAAATGAATTGAGATTAATTGAAAGAGTCATGGAAGGCGTAGTTAATGGAATGCTTGACGTGCTGAATTAGTTAAGAACTGGCGATCGCCTATCTAAATGTAGGGTGCAGCGCACCTTACCCTCATTTTAAATAAAATCGCAAATCGCAAGTCGCAAATTCTGTCACCGTTCTAAAAATCATCATCCGGCGCCTCATCCGAGATCTCATCGCGACGCACAAGTTCAGAAGGAGGTCTATCATTACTCCAAGCCCACCACACGTCCCCGCACTGGCAGCGGTAAAATTCTTGCCACTTGCGACGGTTGAACTCGGTGTATACTGGCGATCGGCGATTAATCCAGACCTCAGCCGCATCAGTGCAGCTAGCACCGCACTTGGGACAGCAAAACTCATTAGCGTGAACCGCCGTCGCAGTCCATTCAGGAGGATGTGGAGCAAAAGCTTCCATGTGTGAGAGTTTCTATCTAAACTGCTGGTAATTACGGCAAATCAAGGCTTGCTAAAGATCCGCAGACTTCGGAACGACCTAAGCAATGACATCAGTACGCTGTTGAGTGCGTAATTTATCTGCCCGTTATTTTTTTTAGCATTTGCCGTCAGATGAATAGTATAACTGATGTGGTGCAAACCGTCGATCGGCATTCTTAAGTATTTCAAGGACTAGGCTTATGTCAATCTACAATCTTATCTCGTTTCTGGGTATTTTTGGCTTGTGTGCGATCGCCTGGATTTTTTCCGAAAACCGACAGTCCAAGTATATACCTTGGCGCGTCATCATCTGGGGCATTGGACTGCAATTAGTCTTAGGATTTTTAGTATTCCTGTTCCCCCCAACTCGCATCGCTTTAGAGTGGTTTACTGGCTTGCTGGATGGAGTGTTCACCGCTGCTGACGCGGGAGCGAGATTTGTATTCGGGAGCAATGTTGTACCGATACCTGGTAAAGATCCATCAGTTAATTTAGGATATATTTTTGCCTTTCGAGCTTTACCGACAGTCATCTTTTTTTCGGGCCTCATGGCCTTGCTATACAACATCGGCGTGATTCAAATTATCACCGAACTTTTTGCCAAAATCTTTTATACGACAATGCGGTTGAGCGGCGCGGAAGCCCTCAGCGGCGCGGCAAATATTTTCGTAGGAATTGAAGCGGCAATTGTCGTCAAGCCTTATTTGCCAAAAATGACTCGTTCCGAACTTTGTGCAATTCTCTCTTGCTGTTTTGGGACGGCCGCTTCTTCAACTTTAGCAATTTACGTCAGTTTTCTCAAGCCAGTTTTTCCCAATATTTTAGGGCATTTAGTTTCAGCCTCAATTATCGCCATTCCCGCTTGTTTTGTTCTATCCAAAATCTTAGTCCCGGAAACAGGCGTGCCCCTGACAATGGGCGGCATTCCCAAGGAAGAACGGAAGCCTAAAGGTCGCGAGTTTGTGGGCGAAGAAATTTCCGAAATGGACGGCGAAGAATTCAAACAAGAGACTGTTGGGGGAGAACCCATCGAACGAGTCAGCCCTTTGGATGCAGCGATAATTGGTGCATTGGACGGTGTAAAAATGGCAGTGGCGATCGCCGCTGTTTTGATTTTAATCTTAGGCTTAGTTTCCTTAATCAATCAATTCTTTGGTTGGCTGGCAATTTTGCCCGGCCCAATTGGTGACTTGTTCAAAGTTGTCACCTTAGCCAACATTATGGGAGTCTTATTTTATCCTTTGACGCTATTAACAGGAGTTCCATTAGACGACTCTTGGCAAGCGTCAGTAATTATCGGTCGCAGGTTGTTAGAAACAGCCATTCCGCCCTATCAAAGTTTAGCAGAAGCGGGCGCAAAAGGACTGGTGAGCGCTCGTACAGTTTTAATTGTCAGTTACGCCCTTTCCGGCTTCGCCCACCTAGCCTCCGTCGGCATATTTGTCGGCGGCACGATCGCCCTAATTCCATCCCGCCGCAAAGACATTTCCGAACTCGGTTGGAAAGCATTATTTGTCGGCACATTAGCTACAATGATGATCGCTTGCATCGCCGGCACCTTCGACACCGGAGACGCCAGCATTTTAGGCGCTAAAACAGCCCCTGCTGCCCCGCTAACAGCCCCTGATTCTCCAAAATCATCGGCATCCCCAACCGCGAATTCAAAGCCGTCAGTTGCCCCAGCAATTGCCAGTCCGAAGCCTTCTGCTAATACCGAAAAAGCAGCTCCCAGAGCTCAAGAATCTCCTTCTCCCGCATCCAAGAAAAACCCTTAATATCTTCTATTGACTTGTCGGGGCTGGTTTGACAAACAATATTTAACTACCGTCAAAAATCTCCAGAAACCCGCCCCCACAGAAGCAATAACCTACATCAACTTTGATTTCGAGCGCATCAGCTCTTGGGTGAAGGCGGGTTTACGAGATTGTAGGTTTTAGACAATTATTGTCGGTAAAACCAGCCGCTACGAGACCCTGACCAATATTATTGTTTTTTATCTAGATGCAATTACCAGTTACTAATTACCCCAAAATTTATGAATCCCGAACCAGAAATTCGCCGCCTGTTAGATGTGATGCCCGCTTCCGGCCGCATGACGTGTAAAATTATTAATAAGCCACAACAATCAACGGTAATTGAATGCGATTTTCCTTTACCTTGGAATCAATCTCGCCCGATTTATATTAATTTTGATTTGTGGCGGCTGCTATCTAAGCCGCAGCGGGATTTACTGCTATTGCGGAATGTGAGTTTTGTATGCAATGTTAAGTGGTTTAAACCGGATATTTATCAAGGTGCGGCTCTGGCGGGACTTGTCGGGACTGTTGTAGAATTGTTGCAGGGAGATGCGATCGGCACTGCGATCGCGGGCGGTTTGACGGGACTCGCCATGACTCGAATTTGGCGCGACAACCGCAGTTCCCAAGTAGAGTTAGATGCTGACGAAGGGGCGATTAGAGTCGCGGGAAGGCGCGGTTACAACGAAGCGGAAGCGGCCGGACATTTGCTTGGGGCGATCGAGGCTGTGGCGCAAATTGAAGGGCGCAGTTTGGATTTTAATGAGTTGATTCGGTGTCAAAACTTAAAGGCAATATCGGGTATTTCGGCGGTGGGCGTACCCGATAGTGTCAGACAAGATTAGAAAATACTATTTCACAAACAATCCTGTGTTCCGCAGCCAAAGGACACAACACTGTTGTGTCCCTACTATCCAGGCGCTATATCTGCTACTCAACTTTTTCCCTGACAATCCGAATACTCTCCCATGCTGGTATCCGACCCGCTTGTCGCTCATCTAGTAATACCAAATAAACATAAAGTGGGTAGATTTCATTGAGACTCTCTACATACTTACGACTAATAGCTTCACTTTCTTGACCGCTTAACTCAATTGTATTGAGCGCCTCTTTATTTTGGGAGATTACCTCATAAGTTACTGACAATAAACGATAGATAACAAGAATAGAAAGCAGAGGAAAGTATAAAAGGAAATTACTGCTTTTGCTTGTTTCAATGGCTTTAAACTCGGCTTCAAGGTCGCGGTTGAGGACGCGGTTGAGGTCGCGGTTGAGGTCGCAGTTGAGGTCGCGGTGAAGGTTGCGGTAGAGGTCGCGGTAAAGGTCGTGATTGAGGTCGCGCTTGAGGACGAGTGTAAGGACGAGTTCGTGGTCACGGTAGAGGATGAAGTTGAGATCGTAGTTGAGGAGAAGGTTGAGGTCGCGGTTGAGGAACAGGTTGAGGTCGGAGTTGAGGACGCGGTTGAGGTCGCAGTAGAGATCGCAGTAGAGGTCGCAGTAGAGGACGCGGTTGAGGTCGCGGTTGAGGTCGCGGTTGAGGTCGCGGTTGAAGTCGGGTTTGAGGTCGCGGTAGAGGTCGGGTTTGAGGTCGCGGTAGTATTTGAGGAGACGGTAGAATTGGAGGAGGCGGTTGAGAGCCAAAACCTCAGCTAATTCCTGTTCCCAAGATTGCTGCTGTTGAGTTTCTATTCCTACAATGATTCGCTGTTCTCCATCAAAACACCAGCATCCTACTTGTTTTTCTGTAACTGGATAATCCTCTACTTCAGCTAAAGTGGGCAGTCTGTATTTAAATCCCAATGCAAATTGCTGCTGAGTTAACCATTCACAAAACTCCTCAGCATCACTAGCCCGTACTCCAGTAATAGGCTTTTTGGCATCTCCTGGCGGAAAGCTGTAACTTGTCCACTGGTCAGGTTGACGATGTTCAGCTCCTTTCAACTTCTCATAAATAAAAAGCTGATATTCGGCGCAGGTGATGTAACTCATGTCAATTTCGACATTCTCATCAATCCGCAGCAAATTTTGCAGACGCCGGGATAACAAAACATTAGCTGCTAAAATGAATCTTGCTGTCATCGACTTTCCAAATCTGCGTTTAACCTTTGTTCCAGTTGTTGCCGAACATCTGGATTTACACTCAACCCCTCGTCCAAGCAATCATAGGCGAGTGCCATTACCTCAACCGATGGAGATGGCATCACCAAGACTGCACGAATCAGATTGCTAGCATTACTCTGTGCTGCATAAAGACGGATGGTTTCAGCCCACCAAGATTGGTGAATATTTCCGATCAACATACTCTCTTGGTTCGATTCTTTAATCTGAACCGCTGCTAAATATTCCTGGAAACTCAAGTGAGCAAATTCATAAACGCCTACTTCTTTTTCCACTAACAACCCACTCACATCCCGAACTTGCTGAATAAATTCCTCTGCATTCGCCCCACTGCCTGCTACATCTGCCAATTTGTCTGTAATCCTATCAATTCCATCGGATAGGTTGAACTCACGAGTTTTCTGCTGCATTAATTCCAATGCCAGCACTTGCAGAACAGATTGCTTTTGCGTCGCTGTTAGCGCATCGGCAATATTTTTAGCTCTTTGTCGCCTTTCTAGTAAAACCTGGCAAATTTCTTTGTAAAGTTCTACCCGTTTTCCTGGCAAGGCACTACCGCGACGGTGAACTGTGGCAATCATTGTTAGCAGCAAAGGATTCACCGCCATGTCCGCCAGAGGTTTGCTATTCTTAATCCGCTTAATTAAATCATCTGCTTTTTCTTTAGCGTCTCCCCGCACTCCCGCATCATCTTGCCCAGCGTGACTTATCACCTCTGTTTCCAAATACCAGCTACCAATAAACTGTTCCATTTGTTTCAGGCTAAATGGTTGCACTTCTAAGACAGTCACATCTTGTTGCAACCGCGCAGTTTTATAGCCAAAAGGTCGAGAGGTTAAGATAAAAGCCGTATCCGGGTATGTCTGCATCTGTTCGTCTACCCAACGACTTACTTGCTGGCGCAGGGTTTCATCTGCCACTTCATCCAATCCATCTAACATTACCAAACATTGGTTTTGACGTATTCTTTCGGCAAACCAGTTAGGCGGTGGATTCTCCAGTTGATATTTTTGCTGCTGCTGCTGTACCTGCTGAGTAATTAACTCTGCCAGAGTGAGTTGATTATTATTCACAATTTCCTGACGCACATCTCGGAGATACAACAATATCGGAATCAGTTGCGGCGCTTTCGGATGCACTTTCCACTGTTGCTGTGTGGCATAAGTCTGCGTTAAATATCTCAAAAGGGTAGTTTTCCCGGAACCGGGTGCGCCCAAAACTGCCATGCGCCGAAATGCCGGATTCTTATCTATTGCTGCTAAAAAATTCCAAATTTGTGTTTCATTTGAGTTATTTCTTTCATCCTGGACTGGCTGAATCATTTTGTGGCTTGTATTCGCTGCTTCTGTTGCAGCAATTTTGAGTGGCACAAATACCTTTTGCAAAGGCAGGGTTCGGTCTCTATCCAATCCCTGTGTTTGATAGTCTCGACAGATATAAGTCAAACCCTGGTAATATTCCCGCTGAAAAGGTGAGGTTGAATCTTCAATTTTATTCCAAATCCCGTCTGCAACACTATCTGCAAGTTGCTGTCTCTTTGTTCTAAACTTCGGTGCAAGTTGGTTCGTAACTGGGATGAGAAACTTAATGGCCTGGATAAACAACATCAAAATTACAGTCACAACCAAAGCCAAAAACGCTGCTGTCCATTCGCCCCTCAGTATGAAATACAACATTACCGCCAGTCCCAAACCGGGCGGCAACCATACCAACCTGTTCTGCCATTGTCTCGGTAAAAGCATTACAGGCGGGAGCACAGCCCCCAAACCAAACAGAATGAGAGATGTATAAAAAACTGCTGAGTTGAATTCGGCGGCTAGGTGGTTCCCCTTCAAGAGTGCGAAAAGGATGCCACCTCCCAGCAGGGGTAAAAAACCAACAAGCCAATTTTGATTTGCAGGCGTTGCACTCGCCTGAGACTGACTGGATATAGCACCGAGGATAAAAAGTGCCAATAGACACACTACTGTCAGTAAGATTATTATAGGGTCTTCAATTTTTAAGTCCTGTTTACCGGGCAGTTGGTTGATCAGCCAACCCAAGAAACCATTACTGAGTATCAATAGCAATGGTAGCAGCCAATTTTGTATAAATCTGGACATAAGCGATCGCATTTAAAAGCCTGTTGTTTCCCAGTTTAGGCGATCGTAGCGATCGATCGTTAGCAATAGATGTTATTTATGGCTGATGTGCGATCTTTCCGAAGTAGATTTGTCGATCGCCCGATCCATCCCCTAAGACTTACCTATGACTTGGAACAGTGATAAACTTGATATTCATACCCATCCACCGCAGGCAAATCGCGCGACTCAAGCTGGCATTTCTGTGCTGCTAAATTAACAGGTGCGCGAAAATTAACCAGCCACAAATCTAGCGGGCGTTCTAATTGACTGAGTGTTTTATAAAGTGTCCCTGCCGCTATTTCCGGCGCATCCCTTCTCAGATTAGCCAAAAGAAACAGCGGAGAATCAAAGGCTTTAACTTCTTCTTTATTCCTAACATCCGTTACATCCGTTACATCCGCTACAAAATCCGTTGCCGAACTTCTTTCCCATTCCCACCCTATCCCCATCAACTCTCCTATTTCTACATGAGTCTTTTGAGTAGTAGCAATTAACACGGGAACTTTCGAGACTTCGCGGATAATCGGAATTAAAAGGTCTGGTTTGTAATATTTGCGATAGCCGAGATTGGAATTTACTGTCACACCGCTAAAAAAACCCATTGCTAAAATTAGCAGAACTGCTTTTTTGCCAGCCATTTCCACAGCAGGTAAATTAAACCATTTACTTTTTATTGTAGGTGTGTTAAAAATAACTGCCAAGGTTGCTCCTAACAGTAATATCGCCCCCGGAAAGTAGACAAAATTGTATCGAGCGCCGCGAGTTAGGTCAATCCCGAGAATATATGCAAAGCTGAAAAATAGGAAAATTGCTCCTAGCACAAATCCGCCGAAAATAACAGTACCTAAACGAGTATTAGTTGTTTTTAATGAAGTTTTAAGAGCGCCTCTCAGCAGAGGAAGCGCCCAGATCAAAAATATTGCCATTGCGATCGCCGATGCAACTACTACTGCCAAATTTGGCGATTCAACGGGCAGCAGAGACATGACAGTGATCCATCCAGCTAAAGCTTGAAAAATCGGCCCGATCCAATCTATAAATGTGCGATCGCCGCTGACAATCCAATTAGTTAGTTCGCTGCCGTACTTGTTTGACAAAAATACCGGCAGCCAAACTAAACCGCCAGCTAAAGTACCTATCGCTACTGCGAAAAACCGCCAGATGATTTTAAATTGCCAAATATTGGGCTGGTGGCTGTTGGAAATTGGCAATTTTTCATTAAACTGGTGCCAGATTACAGCAATTAATGCTATTGCTTCGGCACACAAAGTCAGTGTAAAAAAGTAGTGAACGGCAATTCCCAGACAGTTAATGACTACCCAAATCAACAACACCCAAACAGGCATAGGAGCGCGATTTTGCAGCTTTTTGACAGCTACTGTCAAGCAAAAAAGAGAGGCAATAACTAATAAAATTCCTAAAGTGTAATGGCGAGCTTCTTGAGCGAGATAAATGCCGTAGGGAGAAACTGCCATCATTGCGGCCGCACATTGACCGACTAAACGAGAATTAAAAGCAAACTTGCCCAAAAAGTAAATAGCTGGAACTGAAATCACGCCCAATAATGCAGGAAGAGCTCGCCCTATCCAAACTAAACTATCCTCTGAAGGCCCAAACAACCGCATCCACCAGTGGGCGAGCATAAAATACACTGGTGGATGGTTGCTTTCTAGCAGCAAATTGCGGAGCACGTCGGCAGTGTCAGCATCGGGGCGCAATTGTAGCGGTTGTAATAATGTAGAAAGATCGATCGCGCGATCGATCGGCACACCGCGAAAACTGTTGCCCAAACTAAACACTAGAGTGGAAAACTCGTCTGTCCACAGCGGTTTCGAGTCCAAATTGGCAAAGCGCAAAATAAAGGCGATCGCCGTCCACAGAAATAGCAACAACAGTTGTTTTTTATTAATCATTAATTCAGTCATCTAAAGGCAGTTTGCAGTTTGCAGTTTGCAGTGGTGAGTTGTCAGTTCCAATAACAACTAACAACTCGCCAAACTCCAAACTATTTTTGAACGTCCGTCACCCGCCAACTCAGCTTCATATTGATCCAAAAATTCCACAGAGTCACAGTTGCGATCGCAATCAACTTAGCCAAATAATCGTTTACCTTAAAAACATTAAACAGCACATTCACCAGCAGCACATTCATCATCAAGCCGATCAAACAAATCGCATTAAATTTCAACAGCCGTTTCAAGCCCTGGCGCTTTCCAGGCTGCCGCTTAGAAATATCGCGAAAAGTCCACAAATCGTTCCACAAAAAATTATTGATAATTGCCACTTCAGCAGAAAAGATTGCACTGCGAGTCAGCCCCAAACCGAGGACAGTCCGCAGCAGGTAAAAAACTCCCATATCCACAAACACGCCACTGAAACCAACCACGCCAAACCGCAGGAATCGGCCCACCGGCCAGCGGGCAAAGCGCAATCTGAGCAAGTGCCGCAAATACTCAATATACTGTTTCCAAGTAACTTTGCTCTCGCCTTCTTGTCGCTCCTGAAACACGTAACCAACTTCTCCAATCCAGCGGATCTCCCCCCTGGCGAGCACTTCAATCAATATTTTGTAACCTGCAGGATTCATGATTTTGCCGGCTATGCAACTGCGGCGCACCATAAAATACCCGCTCATCGGATCGGAAACTCGGCCCACGACTCCCGGCAGTATAATTAATCCCAAAGTTTGAGCACCCCGCGATAAAAATCGCCTGACAAGGCTCCAGTCGCTCACCCCGCCCTCGCCAACGTGACGGCTCGCAGCGGCCAAATCTGCTCCCCGCTGAATTTCTGCTAAAAGCTGCAACAGCGTCTCCGGGGGATGCTGCAAGTCGGCATCGATGACGCCCAAAACCTCGCCCCGAGCCGCCTGCCACCCGCGAATTACCGCTGTGGAAAGTCCCCGCTCCTCTTCCCGGCGCATCACCCGTAATTGCGGATATTCCGGTGTCAGGGACAGGGCGACTTCCCAGGTGCGATCGGGGCTGTCGTCATCGACTACAATTAATTCGTAGTCGCCGGGAATGATGCCATCGAGCAATCGAGTCAATTGTTCCACAATACTCTTGATATTCTTGCACTCGTTGTAGGTAGGAATGACGAGGGACAAATAAATTCCCGGTGTGCGCGCGTTTGTAAAAGTTGAACCGAAAGTCTGTAAAGCAGGAATTTGCAAAGGCCCCGACGGCACTGGCAAGACCTGATTTTCTTGGTTGATGCCCATAATTTCAGTTCCCAGAAAGTCAAGGATGGTTTGGTATTACTTGAGATTTTAAAATATCGTTCCTCTATAATTGATTGTTAAAATATAAAAATGTCTTTATTCTAGTCAGTAATTATGTAGTTGAGTGAAAAAGAAAACTGTGGATGCAATTCTCGATCGAGCTTTACAAGGTTACAACATCTCTACCGCAGAGGCTTTGGTACTTTTGCAGCAAAGAGATCCAGACGCGCGAGCTTCTATTCAAACAACCGCTGACTTGCTCCGCCGCCGACAATCAGGGGATACTGTCACCTACGTTATCAACCGCAATATTAACTTCACCAATATTTGCGAGCAGCATTGCAGTTTTTGTGCATTCCGCCGCGATGAGGGAGATGAGGGCGCTTTTTGGTTAGATTCAGCCCAAATTCAGGAAAAGGCAACTGATGCAGTGCAGCGGGATGCAACGGAAATTTGTATGCAGGGGGGCTTAAATCTTCAAGCTAAGCTCAACGGAGAATTTTTGCCTTATTATCTGCAATTGGTAAAAATTATTAAGGATAAGTTTCCTCAGTTGCACTTGCACGCTTTTTCGCCACAAGAAATAGAGTTTATTGCCCGAGAAGATAATCTTAGTTTCAGCTATGTAATTTCGGCTTTGCGGGATGCGGGAGTCGGTTCGATGCCGGGAACTGCGGCGGAAGTTCTCGACGATGCTGTGCGACGGGTGATTTGCCCGGAAAAACTAAATTCGGCAACTTGGTTAGAAATTGTGGGAACTGCTCACAGTCTGGGTTTGCCGACAACGAGTACGATGCTTTGCGGGCATATTGAGACGGCCGAACAGCAGGTTTTGCATTTAGAAAAAGTGCGATCGCTCCAACAAACTGCGATCGACCAAAACTATCCAGCACGCATTACAGAATTTATTTTACTACCATTTGTCGGACAGGAAGCACCGGCACCTTTGCGGAGTCGAGTCGGCCGCGACCAACCAATTTTAGCAGATACATTGTTACTCACCGCTGTATCGAGAATCTTCTTGGGAAATTTGATTTCCAATCACCAGCCGAGTTGGGTAAAATTAGGTTTAGATGGAGCTACAGAAGCGCTGAAATGGGGCTGCAACGACATCGGCGGTACATTGATGGAAGAGCACATTACTACAATGGCCGGTGCAGTTGGTGGCAGTTGTCAATCTGTCCAAGATTTGCAAAATGCGATTAGTTCTTTGGGGCGGGATTATCAGCAAAGAGATACAATTTATCGACCTTTAGGGGTTGACAATTTGGCAGCTATTGTGTAACTTTTAGGATGCGAAGTGCCAAGTGCGTAACGCATCCTACGAGTTCAGCCGTTAGCGAAGCCCTCGGAGAGGATCGCACTTTCAAATTCTTCTAGCGCTTGCAAATTTCCCACCTGCCAAGCACGTTCCACTGTAGCAGGAATCAGTTGGGCGATCGCGATTTCTGGAAAATTCGGACTAATATCCGATTCTACATACTCTCCATCTTGCAGCAAATAAATGCGAAGTCTGCCGCTGTCGTAAACCCACACTTCTGGAACTCCAATAATTTTATAGGCATCGATCGTAGTTTTAGAAGTAACATCCGTCTCAATTGCCAAATCGGGCGGCGGATCGTCCGGTAAAAGTCGGCGGTGGCCAATCATCCGCTGATAATTTAGAATATAAAAGCAAGCATCAGGTTCAACTCCTGCTGCACCTTCCCGTTTGAACGTAGTAGAACCAAAAGGTTCATATCTTCTGCCCGCTGACTTGAGTAAATTTTTTACCATATCGGAAATTAAATCTTTCGGAATTTCGCGATCAAGTAAGGGAACCATAATTTCTAAGGTACTGTTGCTGTAGGCAATTCTGGTTCTTCGTTTTTCCCCTAATTCCTCCAAAATCGACTCAAATTCCAGCCAACTTATATTGGGAATAGTTACGACACTGCCGGGAGAAAGCTCAATCTGGCTAACAGGTTTGAGCACGGGGGTGATAACAATCATAAGCTGAATTGCGAGCTAGTTGTTAAGTTTGTGCCAAGGGCAGGCAGGATGCCTACCCGACAAGAGTTTTTGGATATATCTGTTGAGTTTAGCACGGGCAACGAGAAGAGATTCGCGATCGCACTTTTGACTCAATTCTAGAAACATCGATCGCACATTTAAAACTTCATTCCAACCGGATTAATTTGACTAACAGACTCATGATTTCTCCCTGTTCCGGTGTAATAATGATGCGATTGTCGGGAATGGCGATCGGATGAGTCCAACGAACAGCTTCCGCGTAGCGCAATGCGTGCAGTTGGTGGATAGTTCGCCGTACCCCCAGCGGCGAACCGATGATGACGTGACGGACTGCTTCGCGATCGCCCTCAAAGGTTTGGTTGGTTAAAACTTGGGGCGATGTTTGGTTCGATGATGAATCTTGCAACATGGCTTTGACTAATAATTTTGGATAGGTTTGATGCTTTGTAACGGTAAAACCGCGTACAATAACAAGTTGAAGAAAAGACAGCAATTCCCCTACAGCACAAGTGGCTTAGCTGGTGCTGTCTAATCTCTATTGAGTTAAATCTAAATTAATTTAGGGTAGATGTCAATCATTTTAGGCAAAGCCCTAATAAATTAATATAACTTAACAAATAGCCTATGGAAATCTCAGAAAGAGCCGATCGATCGCCCCTAATGCGACTGAGAGTTCAGCGGTTTATGACTCAAAAGCAGCTAGCAGAAGCACTTGGCGTTACGGAAGCGACGGTAAGCAACTGGGAAGCTGGGCGATCGGTACCGAAGCTAACGCCTGTTCAATACAAGAAGTTGCTAGAGATTCTGCAAATTACCTCTGCTGAATTACCAGACCAATTTGGTTTTCCCAATGATGCTGATGGATAGAAAATGAAACATTATAATCGATGTGTTTTATTTAAACGAACTCATACAATGTTGTGAAAAAAAAAGGAATATGAGACTTAACATCGCTACTTTGCTGTGAATAAAATCTCCCAATTTCTAACGAGAGTTGCTCTCTAAATACCCAATCTTCCCGGCTAAAGTCACCGGATGGCTTAATTTGATGCCAATAATCCTTAGCTTTTTTAATTGTCAGCAAAACTGCGATCGACTGATTCCTATGCGTTTCATCTACAGCATTTTGAAACCGCTCTTTCCACGAAGCCTGAAATGCTTGAGTTTCGGTACAATCTAATCCCGAACAGTAACTAATGCGATCGAACGCTCTCTTTAGGTTATTCTGTAAATCCAAGTCATTACAAATTGCATCAGCCATATCCAGATAAATATTTGCTAGTACCGCAGGATTCCCCTGATAAATCGGTTTGTTACAACAATTATCAAATATTGGTTGAAGTTCAGGTGTCAGAAAATATGCTTCTTTATGAATCAAACCTGTAACCCAGATCCGGTGCTGTGCTGCGTTTTGCTCTTTCACCTGCGCTTTTTCGTAAAGATTCCGAAAAATTGCCTCTGTATCTGTAAAAATATAATTTTCGATCGTTTGCAGTTGCAAGTCTAAATCTATCATTGCAAAAAGTCGATCGGGATCTAAATATGAATTAGTGGTATCCTTTTCGTGTAATATTGGAAGAGTAGAGTAGGTGTCTAATACATCTTTGCGATCGCCGCAGTTGAAAAATTCCGGTAACTTCTGTCTCCACCATGTCGGAACGCAAGCCTTATAAAAGTTGGCATCAGGCATTTGCTCCATTGCTTTATAAGCTTGAGGTGACTCTCTACCCTGCGTCTTCCGAATATCACCTTCGCACAATACCACAATTTTGTTTTTAATTCTGCGAGATTGAATAATTGCCTCGCAATGTTTTTTTAGCTGTTCTGGATTAAGACTCATTAGTAATATTAGATTCTGATTTGATTAGTTTTGGCTCGATTTCTTTAACATGAGCCGGTGTCAAAGCTTCACACAATGCGTAGGAGTGAGTTGCCAGAATATATTGATTGCTGGGAGTCCACTCTTTGAGGTCTGATATAATTTGATATTGCCAATCTGGATGAAAAGCAATTTCAACTTCATCCATCAAAACAATAGCATCTTTTATGTTGCGGGACTTGAGCCATATATAAATGCTGAGTCTTTTGAGTTCGCCGTGACTTAAATCTTCGGGATATAGTTCTATAGCTTCACCATTATTATACAATTGAAAGTTGACTCCAGAAAAATCTTCATTTAAATTTATTCTTTTATTTCCCAACAGCCGATTTAAGTCGTTAATTAAAGCTTGATAGCTGTTTCCGTAGTTACCTGTCTTGATGGCTTCTCTGAAGTCGCGATCGCGAGCATCTTTAAATGATTTAATAAGTAGCTTTACAGCAAGGAAGTCATAGGTAAACAAGCCATTTAATTTAGATCTTGTAGATTCGAGGATCGCGTAATAATTCTTATCTTCCTTACTTGAGTTGCTAAATAATAGTTTTCTAAAATCCAGCGGAAGAAATAGAAAAACTTGGGTTGATGGAGCTGCTAGAAAAATTTTACGCGACAGTTTGTCTAAAAATAATTTTGCTTCATTATTTTTTAAAAGATTAAAACCACATAATAGTAACTCTGTATTTTGTTCTTGATTATTACTAGATTGCTTAGCGCTTGAATAATTACATAGAGGTATCAAGTTTTCTGGTTGTATATCTTCCAAAAAAATATCTCCAAGAAGAGAATGTTTGCGACAATAGAATTCAAGTTTAACTATTTTTTCTCTATCCCAAATATCAATGAGGGCTAAGACTCTTTTTTCTTCCCCATCAGCAACTTTAAATCCCTGAAGCAGATTTTGTAAAAACTGTTTTTTATCGTCATCAACAGAACAGTGCAGCAATACAAAAATTAACTGCAACAGCGTACTTTTTCCACCGCCATTTTGACTTCCCAGCGGAAAAATTTTAGGAATAAAATCTTTTTCAAAAGTGATGTCGATATTTTTCAAACCCCGAAAATCAGGAACTTGAACTCGTAACAAGTGCATAATAAACTCCTGGTGTTAGCTTGCATTCAGTCTGGTTAATCGGACTTACTCACGGGTGTTCAGAAACCGGGTTTTTTCGAGAATACTTCGCTACAGCCCACAAAAACCGTAAAAACCCGGTTTCTTTGGTTGTGATGCGTAAGTCCCGACTAAGTAATAAAACTAACTAAAATTCCCAAAATTTCATCAACTGGTGGCAATGAGTATTCTCTCAAACCAATGGTAACAGTTTGCTCTTCTAATTTGATAAATTTCCACAAGTTCCCGGTCGTAACGCAACCATAGAGCTTGTTTACAAAGTAGCCGTTTTTCTCATTGAAACGCTGAGCCGCAATCATTTCAGCAACACATTGTCCAAGTCCGCCGTTGATATCTTCTTTTTTAGCTTCCACTACAATCATAGCAGGAGCTTCGATAAAAAATTGTTCAGGCGATTTGCCGATCAGAAAGTCGCAGACACCGTTAAGTCCCACCGATTGATCTACAGTAAATTCATTACCAGAAAAAAGACTGATTTGCTGCTGAAAAATATCTTTTAATTCTAGCATAATTGGACAGATAATCATTTCAGAACGAGCTTTTTCTGTATTCAGTGCTAGAGCAAGAGGCAGGCGTTTTTCGATGAACTCAGCTAGGGCTAGACTTGGCTGAATCGGGGGCGCAGAAACAATAAAAGTAGGTACTTCTATTAGGGTGAGCTGAAAGTCTTGTTTGACTTTTTTAAGGGTGAATTCGCTATAGGACATTGCTTTTTTATACTCATAATAAAGTTGGCTGGCTTAGATTATAACACTTTTCAATCGGATGAAATACAGCAGATGGGAGTAGGGACACGGCACTGCCGTGTCCCTACCGGATTCACATGAGACTAAACCTTAAACTTCTCCACAATCCGTCTCATCGCTTCTTCCACATTCTCCCGACTATTAAACGCCGAAATGCGGAAATAACCCTCACCCGCCGCGCCAAAACCAGAACCCGGAGTTCCCACCACATTGCAAGTTTCCAGCAACTTCTGAAAGAAATCCCAACTCGACAAACCGTGAGGCGTTTTCACCCACACATAAGGCGCATTTTTGCCACCAAAAACCTCGATTCCCGCCGCTGTCAATTTATCGCGAATAATCGCAGCATTTTCCATGTAAAAATTGACTAATGCCTGAATCTGTGCCTTGCCTGCCTCTGAATAAACCGCCTCAGCACCGCGCTGCACGATGTAAGAAACTCCGTTAAACTTAGTAGATTGGCGGCGGTTCCACAGCTTCCAAATTTCGACATCGGAACCATCTGCTGCTTTTCCAGTCAAAGTCTTCGGTACAACTGTTAGCGCACAGCGAGTACCCGTAAAACCAGCATTTTTGGAAAAAGAACGAAATTCGATCGCACAATCCCGCGCCCCCTCAATTTCGTAGATAGAATGCGGTAAACTCGGATCGGTAATATACGCTTCGTAGGCTGCATCGAAGAAAATAATCGAACCGTTAGCTTTAGCATAATTTACCCAAGCTTGCAAGTGTTCCTTGGTTGCAGTTGCCCCGGTCGGGTTATTCGGAAAACACAAGTAAATTAAATCGACTTTTTTGTCGGTGGGAATTTCCGCAGTAAAATTGTTTTCTGCTGTAATTGGCAGGTAAACTAAGCCGCCGTATTCGCCATTTTCGTTCGCATCTCCCGTGTGTCCAGCCATCACGTTAGTGTCTACGTACACCGGATAAACTGGATCGGTAACTGCGATCGTGTTATTGTTGCCAAAGATATCGAGAATATTGCCGCAATCGCACTTAGAACCATCAGAAATAAAGATTTCCGAAGCGTCAACATCGCATCCCCGCGACTTGAAATCGTGCTCGGCAATTTTCTCCCGCAGCCACTCATAACCTTGTTCCGGGCCGTATCCTTTAAAGGTATCCCGCGATCCCATTTCCTCCACCGCCTTCACCATCGCCTCCCGACAAGCAGCCGGTAGCGGTTCCGTCACGTCGCCAATCCCCAGCCGGATGATGGGCGCTTCGGGATTCGCCTCTGCAAAGGCTTTCACCCTGCGCCCAATTTCGGGAAACAGGTAGCCGGCTTTGAGTTTGAGGTAGTTGTCGTTGATAGTTGCCATAGTTCGATCGCTACAAATGTCGTAGAATAGCTTACTGCCAATTGTCTCTCTCAAGCAGCAGCAAGTTCGGCAAGCAGCAGTGTACGGGATTTAACGGATGTGACGGATAGATGTTCAGCCAAGAGAAAGATTTTCCCGACTCGGACACTCAAACACTTCGATACTCCGCCATTACAGGCAATCTGCGCAGTTGCTCACCAGCCATTGACCAAAAAATCAAATCAGCTTGTATAATCAGAATAGTATGCAGCGCAGAAACAATTATGGACGAGATCGAGTACGCCAAACTCTATCAAGAACTGGCGGCAATTCTGAATGAGTTTAATTTGGGTTGGGTAGTTCAACAAGTAGCGGATACTGTAGAGATAGGCAAAGTAATAGAAGAGCGATCGCTCAAACGAAAAACACCCCTGCTCAAGATAGAAGATTATACCGCAAAAGAACAACTTTTGCTATTAATTGATGCTGTCGAACAAGCGACGGTGAACACTTCCGAAATGGAAGACGAAATTGCTTATTTCTTGAAAGTAGAATCAGAAACCTCTCCCCTCGGCACAAAAATTACCTTTGCCAATTCAGGTGCCGAAACTGCCAAAACAATCGAGTTTACCTCCAGCGTCACAGCCCCCCGTCACAAACAGGCGATCGCCCTCAAGCACTTGCTGGAAAAACTGCCCTCCGGGCCGAGCAACTACGCCATCAATTCCGAGATTAAAAGCAAATTAAAAAGCTCGATCGATCCTGATTTTAACACAGCGGCAGAACAATCCAGAATTTTTGATACTTACCTCTTCACTATTCTGCTAAAAGCTGTTGCTAATGAAGGCGGTACTATTTATTACAACAATGTTTTAGACGACGAAACACCGAAATATTTAACATTTAGAAAAACAGCGGGAAAAATCCACGGAAGTGCACATCCATACACTCATGCTGTTGTGGAATTTCCCGACAAACCAGCCCTAGAAGTTCACCTAGGAGTAAAAGTCCAAGGTAGAGCCGGAGTTTTGCACAACTGTAACGTTTTAATTTTGTACCAAAAAGAAGCGAATATCTGCCGCTTGCTCAACCGCGAACCCCGGCACTCGCAGGTAATTTTAGCAGTAAAATCGGAACACAGCACATCGGAACTAAAACTAGAAATGGCTGGTGCTTTTATCGGCTTAGCGTCAGACATTCGCTACGAAGGCGGTAGCTATTTCATTTCTAACAGTTACTCCCAACCCATAGCAAAACTGCTAACTACTGCTCGCAAAAAATGGGAACTCAACATTTTTCCTAGAGCCACAAACGATGTCCACCGACTGATGTACTCGTTTCAAACTATCTTTAAAGACTTTAAGGCAAGAAACTGATTCAGTTAATACCATTTCACAAAAGTCTTGCCATATTTTTTGTGTTGCGTTTCGTTCCACGGATTTATATCAAATCCGGTAGCATCGTTCTGGTAAAGTCTCCTTCAATCTGCCACCAAATATAAGCAAAATTTTCTGTTTTTCGGCTCACAGTCAACAGCCAACAGCCAACAGTCAACAGTCAACAGTCAACTTTCCTAGATTTGCCCGGTTAAGTGTATCTGCTAATGTATCTGTTACATGAGCCAAGAAAATAATCTATCATGTTGCGAGCACCAGAACCTTACGAATAATGTTTAAGAAAGATAAATCTTCCCTGCTGTTTACGATCGGAGCCGCCACACTTCTGATCGGTTTAGGCTTTGTCACCTACTACCTCGTCCTCTCCCGTGGCCCCGCCAAAGATTTGCCGGCGGGGGCAACGGTTGTCCCGCAAGATACGATGATGGCCCTATCCATCAGCACCGATGAATCGCAGTGGAATAGACTGCGAGAGTTTGGCACGCCGGAGTCAAAAGCTTCGTTTGAGAGGTTTTTAAGCGAAATGCGCGATCGCCTCCTCACCAGCAACGGCTACGCCTACCAGGAAGACATTCAACCCTGGGTGGGTAACACAGCAATGGTAGCCTTTCTCCGCAACAAAATAGCTATACCAGCCCCCCCGCCAGTACCCAACGCGCCCCCATCTCCGCCAATTCAACAGTCAGTGGCAATTATCCTGCCAATTGCCAACCCGATCAAAGCCAAAGAATTATTAACAAAACCCAGGCCTCTCAGCCAAGGAAAAATAGTTGAGCGTAATTATAAAGGCGTCCAAGTCACAGAAACTCAAGGCGTACCCGATCGCAATTTCTCAGTCGCGGTACTCGGCACAAGCTATCTAGCAGTCACCACAGATTCTAGCGCTACAGACAGAATAATCGACACCTACAAAGGCGAACCTTCCCTAGCAAAAACCCCTGGCTATGCAGACGCCATAGACAAAATAAAAAGTCCGGGCGCCTTCGGTCAAATCTACGTCAATATGCCCGTTGCCGCCGCCTATGCCGCCGCCAACTCAGTTCGCGAAATTTCGCCAGAAAGCCTGGAAAAACTGCAACAAAATCAGGGATTTGCCACCACAGCGACGCTGGATGCAGAAGGAATTGCCTTCAAATCAGTCTCTTGGCTAAAACCAGATTCTACCAGAAGGATAGCAGTAGAAAACAATGCTCTAAAAATGGTTGATCGCCTGCCAAGCAATACAATAATGATGGTATCCGGCGGCAATTTGCAGCGTTTGTGGCAAGACTATGTATTGGGAGCCGAGGCAAACCCGATTTCCCCGATTAATCCCCAAGTTTTGCGCACAGGTTTAAAATCCACTACGGGCATGGATTTAGATAAAGACTTGATGAACTGGATGGGGGGAGAATTTTCTCTATCATTAATACCAGCCCCCGCACAGAATCCCAAAGACAAATTTGCTGCCGGATTTGTATTTATGGTGGAAACAAACAACCGGGGCGCAGCCGACAAATCTCTGAAACAGCTTGATGAAACGATGAAAATGAAAGGGTTTAGAGTTGAGGAAATTAAAGTCGGCGGCAAACCTGCGACAAAATGGACATCGCCGTTTGGAGGGATTACGGTAACTCGCGGCTGGATGAACGATGTAGCGTTTATGACAGTAGGAGCTCCAGTGGTTGATGCGATCGTTCCGGCACCAAAAAGTCCGCTTTTAAGCAGCGAACTGTTCCAGAAAACTGTACGATCGGAACTTAAACCCCACAACGGCAATTTCTTCATCGACACCGAGAGTGCGTTTAACCCGAAAAACCTAGCTTTGCCGGAGTTTCCTCCCAACCAAAAAATGTGGATAGACGCCACGCGGTCGATCGGCGTAACAGCCGCCGTCATTGGCGATCGTACCACCCGTTACGACGCTTTTGTCGGCCTCAAAAAATCCACCCAATCCACTCCTCCTGCAAATCCTTCACGGAGTCTTGCTTCACCGCGCCCTGCTTCACCGAGCCCTGCTTCACCAAGTCCCTCGCCCACCGTCCAAACTTCTCCCAACTAACTCTTAAATCATTCAACAAATCCGCCTGGAGAGCCCATTAAACAGCAACAGGGCGACAGATTAAAACCGAAAGGCAGCCGCCAGAAGCAAGAAGCAAGAAGCAAGAACAAGACTTACGCATACGCACTAAAGAAACCGGGTTTTTTTATCGTTTCTGTGTGCTGCAACGAATTATTTTCGTTAAAAAACCCGGTTTCTATGCAGCCCTGCGTCTAGGAATACCAAAGCAACCGAGTTTTTTAAGCCCTGGACTGCAACTAAGTGTTTTCGTAAAAAAACAGGGTTTCTGCGTCCAGAAATGAAGAAGCAATCGACCGTTTCTCACGCACCCTACACTTTATGTACCCGTTGCGTCCAGGACTTCTTATTTTTGTCATAATTTTAAGGGTCGGCAATTGTAGAGCCGGCTTTTTTTGTTCTTTATAAAAGGAAAGGAAAAATTTTTTACGTGGATTTTTTCCGGTCAGTTCTGGGCACAGAAGCCGATTTTTTAAACCGCCATACTTCCTTCAAACTCTCACTAATGTAAAAAAAACGGTCTCTAGGGGCCGGAGTGTGTCTAGGAAAGCCAGTTTTTTTTATATGTCATCCGGAAGATACAGCTTCTAGGCATTTCGAGTTATATTTAGATTGTGGAGAAGATACGCTCGGGGAATTGCAAATGCAGAGGCAAATTTTACAGGGACATTTTCCTCAGTGAGTCGGGAAAGTGAGTCTGGAACGCGCTTGCAGTCCGAAACCCGGTAGCTTCATAAATATACAGTATTTAACCGCAAATTTTCCGAGAAACTAGGTTTATTTACCTAATTTCTGTGTATATATTTTACCCATTAAAAAGCTATGGAAACCGCCAAAAATATTCAAATACAGGCTAAGTTTCGGTCGAAAAAAAGAATAAGCAAACTGGCAGCTTCTCTGCCACTTATCTTAATAAACCTTTACTTTTTGCAAGCAAAAGCCGAAGGTCAAACAATTGTTCCAGCGCCGGACGCAACGGGCACTACCGTCACTCCCGCAGCCCAAAACGGGACTCCTGGGCAGCCAACTCGCTTCGATATTGAAGGCGGACAATTATCGAGCGATAAACAAAATCTTTTCCACAGCTTTACAGAATTCGGCTTGTCGGAAAATCAGATTGCCAACTTTATATCAAACCCCAACATTCGCAACATTTTAGCGGGCATAGGCGGCGGTAAACCATCGATTATTAACGGCTTAATTCAAGTAACCGGGGGCAATTCTAACTTGTTTCTGATGAATCCATCCGGCATCATATTTGGCAACAGTGCCAGCTTAAACGTGCCGGCTTCTTTCACAGCAACCACCGCCACCGCTATTGGATTTGGTTCTAACTCGTTTAACGCTGTCGGTACTAGCACCTACACATCTCTGACAGGCGCGCCCAATTCCTTTACTTTTGGGGCAGATCAAGCCGGGGCAATTATCAGCACGGCAAACTTAGCAGTCAAGTCAGGGCAGAACTTAACCTTGCTCGGCGGCACCGTTGTCAGCACCGGCAGCCTTGCGGCCCCAGGCGGTCAAATTACCGTAGCATCAGTCTCCGGGACAAATTTAGTGCGCGTCAGCCAGCGAGGCAATTTGCTGAGTTTGGAAATCGAGCCGCCCTCGGGGACGAGCAGCACTAGAACATCCAGCGCGACAGATTCAACATTGCCGATCGCATCCTTGCCCGAACTGCTCACAGGCATCGGTGAAACAAACGCTACAGGGATCGGCCTCAATGCCAGCGGTGAAGTGGTACTCACGGCGTCTAACCGAGCAGTAGCTGCGGGGGACGTGGCAGTAAAAGATGCAAACGCTCAGGCGATCGAAATTCAAGCAGCCAACACCATTGCAGCCAGCGGAAACCTGACAAGTTCTCAAGGCGGCGCGATCGCCCTAGAAGCTAGTGGCGACATTAGCACTGTCGATCTCGACTCCCACTCCGACACCACCGCAGGCGGCAACATCACCGTCACCAGCCGTACAGGAAAAGTAGAAACAGGCAATATCAACGCACGGTCGATCGACAAAAACAGCAACGCCGGAAACGTTAGTATTGCAGCACCCTCAAGCAGCATTCAAACAGGTTTCATTGGCGCCAACTCCGAAGAAAAACAAGGCGGGGCAGTCACCCTCAACGCCCGCAACGACATCGAAGTAACCCATATCAACACCGAAGGCCGAACAGCCGGAGGAGAGATTGACATTACAGCCGGCGGTAATTTCCGAGCAACAGGCACTTTCACCAACGATAACAACTGCTTGTCGCAAGCTTGCAGCATTAGCGCATCCACTACTGGTAGCGCTAATGCTGGAGATATCACCATTCGCCACGGTGGCGAAGCCTCGAACACTCCTTTCAGCGTCGGGCCCGACTATAACAAAATCAACGGTACTGCTGGCAGCATTGCCACTGGGGGCCCAAAGAAGGAAAATGTTATTACACAGGGAGGTTATTTCAGCCCCACCCCTCAGATAGTACAGCCGACGCAAATTAACATTACGGCTTCTTCATTATCGCCAGCACCAGCACCAGCACCAGCCCCCGCACCAGCCCCAGCCCCTGCGCCGACACCAGCGCCTGCACCCGCACCCGCACCCGCCCCTGCGCCGACACCAGCACCAGCCCCTGCCCCTGCGCCGACACCAGCGCCTGCACCAACACCAGCACCAGGCCCCGCCTCTGCGCCGACACCAGCGCCAGCACCAGCCCCTGCGCCGACACCAGCGCCAGCACCAGCCCCTGCGCCGACACCAGTACCAGCGCCAGCCCCTGCGCCGACACCAGCGCCCGCCCCAGCCCCTGCGCCGACACCAGCACCAGCGCCAGCCCCTGCGCCGACACCAGCGCCCGCCCCTGCCCCTGCGCCGACACCAGCACCAGCGCCAGCCCCTGCGCCGACACCAGCGCCCGCCCCAGCCCCTGCACCCGCCCCTGCACCCGCCCCTGCACCCGCCCCTGCGCCGACACCGCCGACACCGCCGACACCGCCGACACCGCCGACACCAGCGCCAGCCCCAGCACCCGCGCCGACACCAGCACCAGCGCCAGCACCAGCGCCGACACCAGCACCGGTATCAAATGTGCCGACACCAGCGCCGACACCAGCGCCAGCGCCAGCACCAGCACCAGCGCCAGCACCAGCGCCAGCACCAGCGCCAGCGCCAGCACCAGCACCCGCGCCAGCACCCGCACCAGCACCCGCGCCAACACCCGCGCCAGCACCAGCGCCAACACCCGCGCCGATATCAAATGTGCCGATCGCACCGACAATTACTCCAAATCCAGCACCGATATCAAATGTGCCGATCGCACCGACAATTACTCCAAATCCAGCGCCGGTATCAAATGTGCCGATCGCACCCACCATTACTCCAAATCCAGCGCCGATATCAAATGTGCCGATCGCACCCACCATTACTCCAAATCCAGCACCGGTATCAAATGTGCCGATCGCACCCACCATTACTCAAAACCCAGCGGTTGCGCCTGCTGCTGCGCCAATAAATCTCGCACCGATACCTACACAGGATCTCGCGGCAAACCAACCACCGAGCACAAATCCTTTATTTTCGCCCAGCTTGCAACAGCAAAACCAGATATCTAATTCCTTGGAACAGCGCATTTCACCTCCCGCGTCCTGGAATATTGACGCTTCCAATTCGCCAACAAACATCGGCGCCGTTATTTTTCCCGTCGAGGAGAGATTTACCAAGGAGTTTGTCGATTACCTAAATTTGCCATCAACAACTGCGATCGCCACCCTAGAAGATGCCCAAAATACCCTTCGCAGTGTCCAACAAGCCACAGGCATCAAACCAGCTCTCATTTATATCAGCTTTGTACCCAAGGGTTCTACAGTCGATCGGCCTTACAGCAGTTCCTCCATCTTGCGCGTAGAACAGCAAATTCAAGCCTCTGACGAACTGGAAATGATGGTGATCGCGCCCGAAGGCGTGCCCGTTCGCCAGCGCATCCCTGGAACCTCTCGCGCCCAGGTAATGGAAGCTGTTCGGAGATTTCGCGATGAACTGACTAATCCGGTAAAGCGCAATACTAAAAGTTATTTGCCCTTGGCTCAGCAGCTCTACCAGTGGATGGTAGCGCCGCTGGAAGCAGAACTGCAAGCCAAAGGCATTGAGAATTTATCTTTTATCTCAGATATGGGGTTGCGATCGATACCAATGGGCGCCCTGCACGACGGCAAAGGCTTTCTGGTAGAGCGTTACAGTGTTGGATCGATGCCGAGTCTGAGTTTGACAGATACCAGCGCCGCCAATTTCAAAAATACCCAAGTTCTGGCAATGGGGGCGTCGCAATTTCCAGAGATGAGTCCTTTGCCTGCGGTGGAAATAGAAGTATCGACAATCACCCCGCAGCAGTGGCCGGGCAAGTCTTTCTTGAACGAAGCTTTCACCCTAGCCAACTTGAAATCGCAGCGCCAGCAGCAGCCTTTTGGGATGATTCACTTGGCTACCCACGCCGAATTTCGATCGGGAGACCCCAGCCAATCCTTTATTCAGTTGTGGGATACTAAATTGCGTTTGGATCAGTTGCGGCAAATGAATTGGCACAGCCCGCAAGTTGAAATGTTAGTTTTGAGTGCTTGCAAGACTGCTGTGGGCGATCGAGAGGCCGAGTTGGGCTTTGGCGGGTTAGCCGTGCAAGCCGGGGTTAAATCGGCTATGGCGACTCTTTGGTATGTCAGCGACGAGGGCAGTTTGGGGTTGATGACGGAGTTTTACGGGCAGTTAAAAACTGCTCCGATTAAAGCAGAAGCACTGCGGCAAGCGCAATTAGCGATGTTGCGCCAAGAGGTGCGAATTGAAGGGGGGATGCTGCACACTTCTGTTGGCAATCTGCCGCTACCCCCGGAATTGGCAAAAACGACGAGTCAGAATTTCTCTCATCCTTATTATTGGTCTGCTTTTAGAATGATTGGCAATCCTTGGTGAGTCGATCGCCCACTCGCACCTCAACAACCGCCAATCACTCATAATTGCCACAAAAATTCAAAATCCCAAACCCAAAACTGCCTAACCCCAGTACGATCGATCTAGTTAGCAAAAATAAGTAAAAACACTACCGGAGTAATTTTTATGGATCTGGTCGTACTCCAGAACTGGCTGGACAACATCTCCTTTGCCATTTTGTTCTCAACAATGCTCATTTACTGGGTTGGCGCAGCATTCCCCGGCATTCCCTACCTGTCAGCCCTAGGAACCGCAGGAATGGCCGTCGCCAACCTATCCATCGCCGCTTTACTCGGTTCTCGATGGATAGAAGCCGGCTACTTTCCCTTAAGCAATCTCTACGAATCCCTATTTTTCCTCGTTTGGGGAATCACCGCCATCCACCTAGTCGCGGAAAACATGAGCCGTTCCCGCTTAGTAGGAGTAGCCACATCCCCCGTAGCAATGGCAATATCCGCCTTTGCAGCCCTGACTCTGCCCGCAACCATGCAATCTGCAGAACCCCTAGTACCCGCCCTCAAATCAAACTGGCTGATGATGCACGTTAGCGTCATGATGCTCAGTTACTCAACTTTAATGGTAGGAGCGCTACTGGCGATCGCCTTTTTAATCGTCACCCGCGGTCAAAAAATCGAACTCACCGGTAGTTCCTTCGGCACCAACAGCAACCGCAACGGCAACTACCGCCTCCAACGCCCTCAAAACCCCGAACCTCAAATTGCAGAAACCAGCGCCGACAGCGCATTAGTTTTCAGCGAACCCTCTTTCAACTCCAACAATAACGGTTTGGGCACCACCGCAGTGCTCGAATTAGCAACCGTTCAAACCCCATCAACGGCCCCAACTAAAACCGCAGAACTTCTCTCGCCCCAGCGCTTGAATCTAGCAGAAACTCTTGATAACATTAGCTATCGCATCATCGGTTTAGGATTCCCTTTACTGACAGTTGGCATTATTGCCGGTGCGGTTTGGGCTAACGAAGCTTGGGGATCGTACTGGAGTTGGGACCCGAAAGAAACTTGGGCGCTGATTACTTGGTTGGTATTTGCTGCCTACCTACACGCCCGCATCACTCGCGGCTGGCAGGGAAGACGCCCAGCAATTTTAGCCGCCACAGGTTTTGTGGTAGTTTGGATTTGCTATCTAGGCGTTAATTTGTTAGGCAAAGGTTTACATTCCTACGGTTGGTTTTTCTAATTCCCGATCCACCAATGGGCCAAAGAAGAACAGGATAATTCAAAGAATCGGGATTAATATCATCTCCGGTTGTAGGGTGGGCAATTCCCACCTTACTCAACCAGCAAGATTCTAATAATTAACTTTCTCTTCCTTCTTCCCTTTTTTTACCAGATCGCGAAATCGAAGGGCTTTCTTCCTTCTTCCTTCTTCCTTCTTCCTTCTTCCTTCTTCCTTCTTCCTTCTTCCTTCTTCCTTCATAAAACTAAGGACAATTAATATGGACGAATCGAAAATATTTCCCCAAGAAGACGATGTTGTGTCCGCCCCTACCAGCGCTTTGATGTATCAATGTACATTCAAAGTCAGCGAATTTATGGCAATTATGCAGTCAAAATTGGTAGACGAAAAATTATTTTCAGACGGCTTGGATTGCGAGCTATTAAGTGCTGGCAAAGACTGGACTAAAGGAAAACTTAGAATGCGTCTGGAGTTCATTCCGCTCGAACCTGAAATCAAAGAGCAAAAAGCCCTTCCTGCCGCTGCCGAAAGATCGGACACCGTGCAAAACCATGCCGTAGATAGCTCAAATCAAACCGATATAGATGAGCCATTAAATCAATGTGACTCAACAGAAATAAATAATCATTTTTCTATGTCTAGGTATCCCGACCGCGACCCCCAAAGTCTAGGAATGTGGAGCTAGGAAGACAAAGAGTGGGAGATAGGGAGAGGGGGATGCTCGCCCTTCTTTCCTCAAAATCCATCCGTTAAATTCCTTACACTCCTCGTTTCCGAACTTCCTTCTTCTTGCTTGATGAAAAACTGCTCTCATGGCCGAATCTTCCAATTGGACGCACCTCCACGCTCAACTGCACCGGACGCTGTTGCAGCGACAAATATTGCCATCACATCAGCCATTGTTAGTAGCAGTATCCGGCGGACAAGATTCTCTGTGTTTAATTAAATTACTGCTAGATTTGCAGTCAAAATGGGGCTGGAGCCTAGCGATTGCTCACTGCGATCACCGTTGGCGTTCTGACTCGGAAGCCTCGGCCAATCATGTAGAACAATTAGCTCAAAACTGGGGAATATCCTACTATTTGGAAACAGCCTCAGACATCCCCAAAACTGAAGCAGCGGCCAGACTGTGGCGATATCAAGCTTTAACCGAAATTGCGATCGTCCACAACTATCCCTACATTGTTACAGGCCACACAGCCAGCGATCGCGCCGAAACACTCCTCTACAACCTGATTCGCGGCAGCGGCGCCGACGGACTTTCCGCCCTCACCTGGACGCGGCCCCTGCTCGATTCTCGATTGCCGATTTTAGATTTTAGATTGGGGAATTCCGGCGAAAACCCCAACTCCCAAATATCTGCCGATTTTAGATTGGAAAATCAAAATGAAAATTCCCAATCGAAAATCCAAAATCTAAAATCTAAAATCTATTTAGTTCGTCCCTTGCTGGAAATAACTCGATCGCAAACAGGTCAATTTTGTCAAGAGCAAAAACTACCAATTTGGGAAGATTCCACAAATCAAGACTTGCAATATACCCGCAACCGCATTCGATCGGAATTATTGCCTTATTTGGAAACTCATTTCAATCCAAAAGCCCAACAAGCGCTAGCTCAAACAGCCGAACTCCTCCGCGCCGACGTAGAATATCTCGAACTTGCAGCCAGAGACTTGCTACACCGAGCAATGTCTCCAATTGCAGACAATCCGCAGGTGAATTTTCAACTTCCCGTCAAGTTAAATCGCCCGATTTTGCGCGAAGCACCCCTGGCATTGCAGCGACGGTCAATGCGGCAACTACTGCAACAAATATTGCCCTCAGCACCCAGCTTTGAAAGCGTAGAAAAACTAACCAGCTTAATCGTAGCGCCCAACCGATCGCAAACCGATCCATTTCCTGGAGGAGCGATCGGTCGAGTAGAACACCCTTCGATAATTTTAGATATTAAATTTTAAGCTGTTATCAAACCCGAAAGGACTTGCCGCAAATCAGAAACTACCCGATCTTGCTCCTCTCCAGTCTGCTGCACGCGATCAAGTTCCCCCCCCACCGCTTCCAGCTTTTGGCGCAGCCCCTTCAAATTGTCCTGCACCGGTTGCAACATTTCTTGATAAACATTCACTCGACCCCAGAGTTCCGCCACTGCACCTTTCTGGTTGAACAAATTCTGCTCTAACTGCTTGAGTTCGTAGCGTTTCGCCTCACTTTCCCCATTTTGGCGGTTTACATTTGCCTCAATTTGGGATATGGCTTCCCGCACTTGCTGAATTTCGTTTTCCAGTCTTTGCAATTCTTGGCTTTGCTGCTGCCGCTGAGTATTGAGCTGTGCGACGACCGGGCCCAAATCAATATCTCCTCGCTCTTGTTTTGGAGCATTAGCAGTACCAAGCCGCCGCCACAGCACCGCCTGATGCTGCTTCAAAACATCTTCGCGTTCCTGCAACCGTAGGCGCTGTCCCACCAGGGTTTCGTTCAACATCTGATAACTTTCAAGTTCATCTGCCATTTCATTTTCCAAAGCCATGCGATCGTACTCGCTAGCAGCTTGAATTTTCCCTTGCAGCTCCTCGATTGTCTCCCGCTGCAGAGTCAACTCCTCCTCTTGATCGTTAACAAAGCGGAACACCTTTTCCAAATCCTGTTGCAGGTGTTGCACCAGCCCCTGCAACTCCTCAACCGGCATCTTCTCCAGGGCTGACACATCTACTCTCTGCTCAGTACCCGCACCACCCGAAGCAGATGCGAGCCTGGAAAGTTGCTGGTACAGATCCTCAACAGCGTGCACCTGCAAAGACACCGACTGAGCCTGCTCCTGCTTAGCGCTGAGGGTACTTTGCTGCCCTTTAAGATCCGCCCGAGCTTGCGCCAAAGCATCTTGAGATTGGTACCACTCCTGCCAGCGGTTTTGGAGGCTCTGATTTTGTCGATCGACCTCTTCTTGCTGCTGTTGAGCATTTGCCCGTTTTTGCTCTAACTGCTGCCAGTGCTGATCCAGAATTGCCTGCTGAGCCCCCACCGCACCAAAAGACTGATTCAGTTGTTCCCGCACCCCTTGGGCCGAAGCAATTGCCCCTCCCAGCTTGTTCATCAACTCCTGAATCCTCTGGGTCTGCTGCTCATCAACCACCGCCCCCTGAGGAACCTGAGACTGCTGCTGGGCCACCCGCTGCTGCTCGCCCCGCAACTGTTCCCAAGCGGTTTCAATTTCCACGCGGCTGCGATCGACCTCTTCTCGCAGTCGGTTAGCTTCATCTCGAGTATTTTCAATTTCCGAGCGCTGAGCCTCCAGTCGCTCCAACTCATCTTCCATTTGAGCCAACTGCTCTTCGCGGGCTTGCATTTCCATTTCCCGGCGATTGAGTTCCTGACTCGAAAACGTCAGAGAAGCCTTCCACTGTTCAATTTCCTCTTCCTTATCCTTAAACTTATCCTGCAAGCGCGAGAAATTTTGCAGAATGCTCACCAACTGGCGGGCCGCCTCCTGAATCCGCTGCACTTGCTTGCTAGCGCTCAACTCCACCAGCACCAGCGTGCCGTCGTTAAACTTATTAGCTTCCTCAACTGGGATCGCGTCATCGCCTGGTACGGCGCTCCAATTGTGTTCGCCCCGCTGACAAGCTAGCAGTTTCAGTTCAGCCTTACCGCCACCGAGACCAAAGCCGCTTCTCTGTTTTTGTACTTCCGCTAGATACAGCACACTAATAGTCCTCTGCTTCGTAAAACCTATCCCAACTTACTTTAAGTTACTTAAAGGCCTAAAAGATAAGTGGTGTTTACTTCCTACGCTGTTGGGTAGACGGCTAATCCCAAGATAAGTAGGCTATCCCCCTTAAGCCAAAGGTTCTCAACTAAAGATAACACTGCGTGCGATCTGTAGTCAACTTACCTAAAGTAAATAAGTATAGGCAAGTAAGGATAACTTTTTGCCACTTAAGTCTTACTCTTTGGTGTCCTTTGCCGAATCCGGGGATAGCATTTTTTCCTAACTATAGCAGCACTCACGCAGAGCAATGCTTAACAGGAGAGCGTCCAGAAAGCACGGCCGCCGCCCGCTTTCTGGACGAATGAGACAGCAGAATCAATGCCGCTTGATTAAAGACTAGCAAAACTGCGGGGACTGCCATAGCCTAAAGCTGAAAAAGGTCAGTCCGTCAAAAACTTTCTATTGATTGTACCAGGCTTTAGTTGCCGCTCGATCGTGAAAAAAGCCCTCGCTGCCTCCAAGCGATCGCCATCCTCCGGCGGACTAGGGATTTGAACCGCGCTGCCTTAGAATAGGGTAATGACGCGAGCCTATGACGCGAGCCGCGGGCGAGCAAAAAGGTCGATCGGCAGTGAGGGTTTTCCTGACAATTGCCAACAAAGGTTCATTTTGACTGCACCTGATTTTAGGGCTGTGCCAAAGCCAAAAAAAACCTTGAGCGCAACTCATCCAACCCAACAGACTAGCCTCAAGTTCCCCTCGGGGATCGATCGGCACTTGCTGCTGGTAGTAGCGGTAAAACCAGAGAATCCTCGGTATTTTGAAGTTGACCTACGCAAAGATGCGTTGGATAAACTGACGGCATACTCAGCCAAAAACTTCAAAACTTTGGCGGCCGAAGACTTGAAGCAGTCGGGAATGCCAGCGTTGCACAGTCGAAGTGCCCGTGCAATTGTGCGATGTGGATTCTACGAGTTTAGGCAACAGTGGGAATACAAGGTGAAACTCTACACTTAGAGAATGCCGCGAGTTTCGCGGTTTCAGCTTGTGGACTGGTAGCGCGGCCGACTTAGGCAGCAAGTATCGCCCTTTCGTCAATTCCCAATTGTGAGATGGGCATAAGTGCGTAAATTATTGACGGAAACTAAAGTCAATCTTTGCGCCAGCACACAGTCTTTCCGAGCTCAGACGCCAACGGTTTTAAGGAGGACACTTTAGCTGCATGCAGGGAAATTTGAGTGAAATTGACATCCGCAGCATCCTGCAATTGATTGAGTTAGGTCAGCGAACCGGAGAACTGTTCGTAGAGGCCTACACCTCCACCAGCAGCAGCACGGGTACTCAACCTACCCTGCGCTCCCTTGCAGGACAATCCTGGTATGTCTTCTGCTTCAACGGTCAGATTATTTACGCTACCCAGAGTGCGGGCAGTTTGTTTCGCTTGCGCGACTACCTGCGCCGCTACAAAGCAGATACCGCCCTCGACAAAATCCAAGTTCCCTATATGGCATCTACCAATGCCCCAGAATACGGCTACCTGTGGGCCCTGCTAGAAAACCACATCCTCACCCCAGCTCAAGGGCGCAACATCATCCACAGCATGATCCACGAAACCCTATTTGACTTGCTCAGCCTCCACCAGGGTTCCTTCACTTTTGAAATGGGCCCTGCTTTGGCTCCTCAACTGACCAGCTTAGAAATTAGCTCGCTGCTGGCCAAGATTGTCAAACAGGTGCAGCAGTGGAAGCAGTTTCACCCTCACATTCAGTCGCCCAACCAATGCCCGGTGATTTCAGATCCTTCCGAGCTGCGAGTAGCGCTGCCTGTCAATACCTTTAATACTCTCAGACGCTGGGCCGACGGCCACACTTCGATCCGCCAAATGGCGCGCTACCTCAACCGAGACGTGCTGACTGTCGCTAAGGCGATTTACCCCTTCGTGCAGCAGGGATTGGTCCAAGTATTTTACGAGTCCTCTGTAGCCCCGGCCAACAACAAAAAAGAATGGTCGTCCCCAGAAACCAAGCCTCCTAGAGTTGTCTGCATTGACGACGACAAGATTATTCGCAAAACAGTCGAGTCAATTTTAAATGAACACGGTTACGAAGCTACGGCGATCGGCAATCCCCTCGAAGCCCTGAGTTTGGTTTTTCAACTCAAACCCGATTTAATTCTGTGTGACATCGCCATGCCAGAACTCGACGGCTACGAAATTTGCGCTATGCTGCGCAATTCTAGCGCTTTCCGGCAGACCCCGATCGTTATGCTGACGGGCATCGACGGATTTATTGACCGCGTTAAAGCTCGCATGGCCGGAGCTACAGACTTTTACACCAAACCTTTTGGCGAAAGCGAGTTATTGATGCTGGTAGAAAAATATGTGGGTCCGGGCTACCCTCTGGCCAATATATCGGAAAGATTATTAGACCGCTCGCTAGAAGACGAATTAGAAGAAAAATAAATTTCGCATCGGTGGCATTGTGGGAGCTTTCTTGTACCAGCGCTTAGATCGAGTCTCCACCGCCACAAACAGAAAGCTCGCGGGCGGGCACTATTGGCGAGCGCAGCATAAACTAGAATGTGTAAGTCCGCGCGCTGGCATGAGGGCGTCGGTAAAACTCTGTTCAATTTCTCCACCCAAGTGGGTCTAACACGCTCAAAGTGCAAATATAATATACTTGTTCTCCACTTGCAGCAGCTCCGAAAAACCGATGCGCAGAGCTACTAATTGCTAGGTATTTCTGTACAAAGTCGGAGAGTGCATTCTCAGTCTTAACTGACTCAGTTCATGATTGTCGCGACACCAGCCATGTCAACTACCCGTCGCTAATCCGAGTACCGGTTTAGCATTCATCGCAGAAATTACCCAGAGTTTTACCAATTTAGACGGCGGTGGGAGTACAAAGTGAAGCTTTAGGGGTTCCAAATTAATTGTTCGCAGTCGATTTGAGCTAATTTGTCAGCAAAGGTCGCGTGAATTATTGATTGCAGTCAATTATGGACGGAGCAAATCTCTTGCCAAGCACCTCCGGCAGTCGCGCCATTCACCCCTTGGCTGTGTCAAGCTTGGCTGTGTCAAGTTTTGATCGTCGAAGTTTCGATCGGGTTCTTCTTGGCGGGAAACGTCAACAATTTGCTAGAAAGCAGGTGTCAGAATGATGATTAGCGGCAGCCCAGACTTTATATTACCAGGACTAGGCGTAGATCAGGCTCCGGAATTCCAAGAACTAGAAACTCCCGAAGGCGAGCTGCACCTGCGGTTCTATGTTCCTTCGGGGAACGAGTTCGCACTGCCGGCGACAGGGATTAGAGAGGTACTAGCCCCGTCCCCAGACCGCATGACACCGATCCCCAACGTTTCCTCTTTGCTTTTAGGTACCCTAAATATGAGAGGACGAGTGATTTGGGTGGCAGACCTCGGCCAATTTCTGGGAGACCAAACACCTCTGAACACAGACAGACCGGAAATCCCGATCGTGGCTGTGGAAGACCAAGACACGATTTTGGGGCTGGCAGTCGATCGAATTGTGGGGATGGACTGGCTCGACGTAGAGCAACTGCACTCTCAGAACAATGCACCAGACGGCATGATTCCATTTCTGAGGGGAGAATGGATGTTAGGTGCACCAGCTCAGAAAGTGCTCCGACTGCTAGATCAAGTGAAAATTCTGCGCTCGGCGCGGTGGGCAGCGTGAAATCGATTTTAGATTTGCGATTTGCGATTTTCGATTGAGGTCTAACCATCAACAGTCACACGACTTGAGGCGCGCATCTAAACATTCAATTCAAGATAAAAATCTAAAATCTCAAATCTAAAATCTAAAATCAAAAGAGGGCGGCAAATGGCAACAAGTACCAACTTTCAGCAGGACTACCAACGGGCAGAAGCGGCCTACATGGATGGCAATTATTCAGAAGCCGCAGCCCTAGTTTATCAATTAGTAGAAGATTTTCCCGAAGACCCCAGCGCTCGCCTGCTGTGCGGACACATTTACTGCTACGGACTGCAACAGTATGAGGTGGCGCGGGAACAGTATACGGTTGTGCTAGGCCTGAGTGACGATCCGACTTTGGTCGAACACGCTCACAGCGGAATTACTTACACAGACCAATTTTTATCCGGAGAACTGCAACCGGAAAATGTCGAGGCTTTGTCTGCTGAAACAGAATTGGAATTCTACCCAGACTTGTCTCTCGATGAAGGGTTAGAAGACCCGGATTTGGGACTTTTCCAAGGAAATTCCCCCTCCCTTTCCTATAGGAGTCAATCGCCAGACGACTTGGAAAACGAGGATTTGGCAGACTTGGGCATGAGCGGCTTGGAGTGGGAAGCAGAAGAGGACGATCGCGCCGACCCTGTCCCAGATTTAAGCTCACATTCTAACCCTTTTTCTAGCGACAGTGCCGGGATGGCAGCTTATGCTGAGACTCCCGACTCGCTAGACATCGACGACTTTGCAGACTCGGACTTTGGAGACCCTTTTGCCTTAGATGATGGAGGGTTTGATGCTGCTGACGTGTCTAGCAGCAAAGTGTCTGGGAAACAGGCACCTTACTCAGGAGATTCGTTTTCAGAAGCTCCGACTCAGATGCTCAACGGTCAAAGTTTTGCCTCTTCAGACATCGGGAATTCCTTCGACTCGAACCAAGCAGACTCCCCCATCGGGCCCTCCGACAATTTTGGCGAACCTTTTGCTGGGTTCGATTTGCCAGACGAACTCGACGGGAACTCCGACTACGACTACCAAGCCCCGCCCCAGAGCCGCCAAAATCACGCTCATAGCGCAGATCCCGCAGAAGAGGAAGACCCCTTTGCCGAGGCGATGCCCTCGTCGGGTTTCGGGTCTTCTCGACCTCAAAACAAGCAGTCGAATACCGGCGGGTCGGACTACTCGTCAAACTATTCGCTGGCTGAAGACGAAACGCTGTTGATGGGAGGTGCTGTCCCCAACTCTCAAAGTCAAAGGTCGAGCCGGGAAAAATTTAATTCCGTCGATCGATCCTCCGCCAACAACAACGGTTACGGCGACTCGGAACCCCCGGCATTTGGTTCTATAGACAGCTTCGAGTTAGATGCTTTTGATGACGATGCTTTTAGCGATTCTTTCTCTTTCGACGACAACGAACAAGCGACAGCTTTCGGGGCGACCGAGAAGAACAGCAGCGGTTGGTCGTCAAAAGCTGCGAACGCTCAACAACACAGCGACTTTTTAGACGAATTTGACGAGTTTGACGATTTGGGCAATTTGCCGGACTTTGACATCTCAGAAGATGCCAGCAGTTCGATGCTGACTAGAGGTAATACCAATTTCGGCAACTCGACCAGCGGCATGATGGGAACGACAGGCAGCGGCCTGGACTTTGACAACAGCGATGGCTCAGCAATTCGGGATGACGAGATATTTAGCATAAACGGCCCGGCTGATTCGTCAGTGCCGAGTTTTGCTCCCACAGAAACAGAGGCGGTCGATACTTCGGTGACGGTAGAACAGGGGGGACTGGCTTTCTTGGAAAATGCCCCTTTGTTTACAAAACAGTTGTACACGGCAATCGGGGCAGGGCTGGTTTCTCTGGTAGCTGTGGCTTTCGTCACCAACATTGCCTCCTATCAAGCTCTGCGGCAAGACAAACCGGAGGCGATCGTTTACCTGCGCCAAACAGGCTGGGTAATGACCGCAGCAGCAGGCTTTACGAGCTTTTTAACTTCTTGGGGGATCGGCCAGTTGATCGCCAAGCAGGTGCGCAAGTCCTCGGACAATTTGCAAGCTCAGTTCGATGCCGTATCTCAAGGAACTTTGGACGCTCGCGCTACGGTTTACTCGGAAGATGAATTTGGCAAAATGGCTGCTAAATTCAACCACATGGCGAAGGTCATCCAAACCACGATCAGCGATACCAGGCGCAAGTCTGACGAGCAGGAACAGGCAAAAGAAGACTTGCAGCGCCAAGTTATTCGCTTGCTAGACGACGTGGAAGGAGCGGCTCGGGGTGACTTGACTGTGACTGCAGAAGTGACCGCAGACGTTTTGGGTGCTGTTGCTGACTCGTTTAACTTGACTATTCAAAATCTGCGCGAAATCGTCCATCAGGTGAAGCAGGCGGCGAGGGAGGTCAGCAAAGGCGCTACGGATAGTGCTAAGTTTGCGGGCGATTTGTCTTCCGACGCGCTGCGGCAAGCTGAGGAACTGGCGGCAACGCTGAATTCGGTGCAAGTCCTCACCGACGCGATTCAGCGGGTCGCAGAGAGCGCTAGAGAGGCGGAAGAAGTGGCCAGGGGCGCGGCGGCAACGGCTCTGAAAGGGGGCGAGGCTGTGGAGCGGACGGTGGCCGGGATTTTAGAAATTCGAGAAACGGTAGCAGAAACCACGAGAAAAGTCAAGCGGTTGGCGGAAGCTTCTCAAGAAATTTCTAAGATTGTGGCTTTAATTGCGACGATCGCCTCCCGGACGAATTTGTTGGCCCTCAACGCCAGTATTGAGGCGGCGAGAGCTGGGGAAGCGGGCAGGGGTTTTGCGATCGTGGCAGACGAGGTGCGACAATTGGCAGACCGATCGGCTAAGTCTTTGAAAGAAATCGAACAGATCGTGATGCAAATTCAAAGCGAAACCGGCGCGGTAATGACGGCGATGGAAGAAGGGACGCAGCAGGTTATTGAGGGAACAAGATTGGCAGAACAGGCGAAGCGATCACTTGAAGATATCATTCAAGTAACTAACCGAATTGACGTGTTAGTGCGATCGATTACTGCCGACACTGTAGAGCAAAACGAAACAGCTCGCGCGGTAGCTTCTGTGATGCAAGCTGTCGAGCTGACAGCTCAGGAAACATCCCAAGAAGCGCAGCGAGTTTCCGGTGCTTTGCAAAACTTGGTAGGCGTTGCTCGCGACCTTTTGACATCGGTGGAAAGATTCCGAGTAGAAACCGCAGAAAGACAATAATTAAGTGTCTAATGCTTTTTTATCGGCTGATTTACCAGCACATTGGTGGGTCAATGATGGCATAGAAAAAGCAACCCCGCAGTCTGGAAACCGCTGCGGGGCTGCTAATTCAACACCTAAACAAAGTAGGAGTTGCACAGATGGACGATAACATAGTAGAGGTAATACCGGGCATCTTTGGTGAAGTTCAGCAGACGGGCTGTATTATCTCTAGCCTAACCAAATCTAGCACGGTCTATGCCAATAAAAGACTTCGGATTAACGGTGAATGGAAAAGGTTTACTGTCCACCGTTTAGTATTAGAACATTCATTAGGTCGGCAGATCAGACCCGAATACTTTGCTTGCCATACTTGCGATGTCCGCAACTGCATTAATCGTAACCATTTGTGGTCAGGTTCTAGGCTGAAAAATTATCAATATAGGTTTAAAAAAGGACGTATTAAAAATGTCGGAAGTACATCTGCGCCGACACATCAAAAACAACTGCGAGGCAGAGAAATAATTCCTGGTATTCGGGCCCAAATACAGCCGAACGGCTGCATGATTTGTACCTTGGCTAAAAGAAGTGATGGTTGCGCCATTAAGGGTACTAAAATTAATGGTAAAACAAAAAGTTTCTACGCTCACAGACTTGTACTGGGACACAAACTGGGAAAGCCTGTCAAAGCCGGTTATTTTGCGTGTCACAGTTGCGACATCGCGGTTGTGTCAATCCAGACCATTTGTGGGAAGGAACCCGCGCCGATAACTCCCGCGATCCTATAGAAAAAAACCGCTTTCCTTTCGTTCCATCTGTCAACCGCAAACTCAAACCCGATCGGGTGCGGGAGATTCGCTATCTTGTAAGTGAGGGCATATCGAAAACAAAAATAGCCAGGACATTTGCAATATCTCGCAGTCAGATTATTCTCTAGGCAAGGGGCGAGATATACAAAGAGATTCTCTAGAACTACTAACATAGACTCAATACAATAACGCTTAAAATCAGGAATAAAACTATGCTGCCGGAGCAACAACAGAGGATAATGGGCTACTTTATTGAGGAGGCAAAAGACCACCTCAATACGATCGAACAAGGCTTGCTGAATCTGCAAACCACGATCGAAGACCCAGAACTGGTCAACGAAGTATTTAGGGCCGCTCACTCTGTCAAAGGAGGAGCAGCAATGCTGGGGCTGACCAGCATTCAGCAAACAGCTCACCGACTAGAAGATAGTTTTAAAGTTTTAAAAGAGTGCAGCGTTAAAGTAGACCAACAGCTAGAGTCCCTTTTCCTGCGAATTTTTGACACATTGCAAGGGCTGTTAGAGCAACTGTCGGGGCCTTTTGGGCTGACAGAGGAATTGGGAGAACAGATGGTTCGAGAATTAGAACCAGTATTTGAAGAACTCAACGGGCACTTGGGGGGACTCGTCGGATACGGAGAACGCGATTTAGACGAGAGCAGCCTGCTGCCAGTACCCGAAAAAGTTATGGCAGGAATGGGAATCGGGGCGTTTGGCTCATCGAGGACTTTTGCGGACTCGGGATCGGTTTACGCACCTGATGCCAGAGCAACAGAAGACAGCGCGCTGCTGCTAGTGTTTGACTCGGATGTGCCGGCGAGGATGCGGGAACTCTTGCAAGAGTTCAAACAGCCCGAGGGACCAGAAAGCAGGCGGCAACTCAAAAACATTTGTCGGAACTTGCTCAGGGCCGGGGAGGAATTTGAACTGCCCTGCTGGATAGAATTGATCGAAGCTGTATCCAAGGCGATCGCCAACCCAGAAAATAGCTACCGCACCTTAGCCCCAACGGTGATCAAAGACATCAAACAAGCGCAAGAACTGGTAGTTTCGGGTCTAGAATCGTCGATCGCACCGAGCGCAAAACTTCTGGCGCTTCAGCCGGCTGTTGTGTTTCCAGAAACGGATTTTGAAGATTTGCTGGCATTCGCTCAACCGGGTAAATCGGGGACAAATGCGGTTTCTGTTGAGGATGCGGCCTGGGATCTGGTGGGATCTGGCGATGCCCAGGATGGATTGAACAAGTTGCTGCCGAATATTTCTGGGCTGAGCATAGACGAGCTGTTCGACCAACTCGACAGCGGCGAGAGCAACGATTATAGCGGCAGTCGATCGCCCCAGTTCGACGATTCCGCCTTCGCAGAATCGGATATAGAGACGAGTGCTTTTAGAGGCTCGACCCGCAGCGGCCCGGAAGTGGGCGTGGCAGAACTCAACACTTTAGCTGACTTGTTTGACGGCGAGTCCCCGGATCTCGACGGCGCTTGGGAAGAAGAAGAAGACCTCGACTATGCCCAGTCTTCTAGGATATCGGCGGGAATGCTGGAGTCAGACGATGACAATTCCGGCGATTTTACTGATTTGTTATTTGACGAATACGATGCGGAAAGTTCGGAAACGAAGACCTCGCCTCCGCTTGACGACCTGACGACTTTGTTTGGGGAGGATTTGCTGTTTGCAGACGAGCCAGACGGTTCGGCGGTAACTGCCGGTCAGAACAATGGGGGTTCGAGGCAGCAGCTAATTGGCAAACAGCTTGAAAAGGGTAACGGCAGGGGCGGTTTGGCTCGGTCAGACGGCACGGTTCCCCCAGCCAGGGGACAAGCTGACGAAGATGCTCTGGGTACGCTTTTGGACGAAGTGGCCGCCCAAACTTCTGCTGTCGTTGCGGACGATGCTGATTTAGATAACTTGTTCGGCGATGAGGGCGAATCTGAGGCAACGGCTGTGCCGGCAATCTCTTCGGATTTTTCTCTCAACCCTGACGCTTTCGATGCAGAATCGAACGAGCCTGCTGCAGGCGGCGGCAAGGATTCAGCGGATGCCGAAGCGCTCGAACTGCCTGAAATAGATGATTTCGAGTTGCTCTCCGAGCTTGGCGAGGACTCGGATTTGAGCGAGCTGTTGGGGATTGCTTCTAGTTACCTTTCTTCAGAAGACGAAGGTGGGGAGAGTGGGGGCGATCGATATCTAGCTGCTGGCATCGCACAAAATGAGGAAATTGGTAGCGTTCTTAACATGACATCAAATTCTGATTTAGATATCTCTGCGGATGAAAATTGGCTAGAAGATGCTTTCGGCCTTGAAGACGAGTCTATGCAATCGGTCAACATCGAGCTGGACGATACGGATTTAGATGCGCTGTTTGGGGATATGACCTCGGGTTCGATTTCTGAGGACGAGCAGACTGTGGGGGCTCGGCAAGGAGTGGCTACTTCCCGAGAGGCGGCGGATTTGGCTGAGCTGTTCGGTTCTGTACCTACGGGTACTGAGTATGACGGGGAAGCTTCGGGGCAAGCCGATGCGCGTTGGCCGAATTCAGATGGAGGTTCAGAATTGCTGGGTGCGGATGTGGGATTTGATGAGGGCGACTTAGGGAGTTTGTTCTCGAACAATGCTGCGGCTGTTTCCGACAAAGGCTTGGCAAATTCGGCAGCGGTTGAAGTTGGGGCTTTGTCCGATCGTCCTGATGCGGAAATTTCAAGTGTCGAGTCTGATGAGGGTTTAGGTTTCGATTTCTTGGAGGATATGTTTGGAGAAGGCCTGGGGCAGCAGGGCGATGCTGTCGCGGCGGGAGATGAGGGCGCGGCTGTTGATGTCGAGGAATTGTCTGCCCAACTTCCCGAGGGTTTGTTCGACGAGGTGGGTGCGGATTTGTTCGATCGACTCGAAACAGATACCGCTGGCTCGTCCGAGGGCGAGGATGATTTGTTTGATGCGCTGGAAACGGATTTTTTGAGTGCGGATTTAGAGGCGCTGCCTGCTGCATCTCTCGATCGTATGTTTGATGATGGCGATGCTGACTTGCTCTCAGCGATGGAAACCAAGGCGGCTCTCAACAGCGAAGAGTTGGAGGGATTTGATGATTTGTTGGATTCGATCGATGCTGAGGTTCTGGTGACTTCGGAAATGACGGCGGGCTTTTGGGACGCTGACGAGGAGCCTGTCTCGGTCGATGCCTCGGAGTTGGAAGAGGGCTCGCTGGCAGACTTTTTTGGCGAGGCAGAATCAGGTGCTGAGGATGGCGAAGGCAATTTTGACGATTTAGAAGCACTGTTAATTGCAGGGGGTGCTGGAGCTGTACTAGCAGCTTCTGGGGGAACAAATCAGAGTCCGGTAAATACAGAAGTTTTCTCGGATCTCGAAGAACTCCTCAGCGAGAGCGCAACTATGCCGGAAATGCCTGCACCGACGACAACTGCCAGTAAAGCTCTGCGCGCTGCTGCCGATGAGAGCGACGACGAATTTGGCGATTTGGAAAAACTGCTCGAAGATCCAAAGGACGGCGGTCGCCAAGGGGAAGCCAATATCGGGCCGTCGGCGCTCAACAGAGGAAGGCGGAATGCCCGCGCGGGCGGGTTCGGCGACCAGACGATGCGGGTGCCGGTCAAGCAACTGGACAACCTCAGCAATTTGATGGGGGAACTGGTGGTGAACCGCAACAGCTTGGAGCAAGACCAAGAACGGATGCGGCAGTTTTTGGACAATTTGCTGCACCAGGTAACGCTGCTGAGCGATGTGAGCCAGCGGACTCAGGATTTCTACGAGCGGAGTCTTTTGGAGATTGCTTTGCTGGCAAACCGGCAGGGACACCGATCGGCCTGGCGCTCTGAGGATTCGGCCCACACCCGGGAAAGTGCCTGGAGACCGGAGGAAATGGACAGGTTTACTCCTTTCCACAGTTTGGCTCAAGAGATTATTGAGCTGATCGTGCGGGTGCGGGAGTCGGCCGCGGACATTGAGTTTTTGGTGGATGAGGCGGATCAGGTGACTCGCCAACTGCGGCAAGTCACGACTCAACTGCAAGAAGGTTTGACTCGCGCCCGGATGAAGCCGTTTGCGGAGACGACGGACAGGCTGTTCCGGGCGGTGCGGGAAATTGCGATTAAGTGCGGGAAGCAGGCTCAGTTGCAGGTTGAGGGTAAGGATATTTTGATCGACAAGATGATTGTGGATCAGCTATATGACCCGATGACTCATTTGGTCAACAATGCGATTACTCACGGGATCGAAGCGCCGGAGGTGCGTCTGGCGGCTGGGAAGCCTGCTGTGGGCAGGATTACCATTCGCGCTTTCCACCAAGGGAACCAAACGGTGGTTTCGGTTTCTGACGACGGGGCGGGAATTGACCCGCAAAAGGTGAAGGCGAAGGCGATCAAGCAGGGTATGCTGACGGCGGCTCAGGCTCAGAGGATGTCTCGCTCCGAAGTTTACGATTTGCTGTTTATGCCCGGTTTCAGCACTCAGGAACAGGCGACGGAGTACGCCGGCCGGGGGGTCGGTATGAATGTGGTGCAGACTTCGTTGCAGGAGATTCGGGGCACTGTGTCGATCGATTCGACGATCGGCAAAGGGACTGTGTTTACGATCCGTTTACCTCTGGTGTTGAGCATTTCTAAGGCTCTGACTTGCATTAGCGATCGCGCTCGCATTGCTTTCCCGATGGATGGGGTCGAGGATATGATCGATGTGCCTCGCGATCAGGTGACGACGGGGGCGGACGGTTTGCCTTGCATTGAGTGGCGGGGTTCGGTTTTGCCGTTCCGGCCGCTGCGGGATTTGCTGGGTTACAACCGCCATTTGGGTCGGGGCAGTGTTTACGGGTTTAATACTGACGATGACATGATTTCGGTGATCGTGCTGCGGTCTGCTGGCAATTTCTTGGCGGTGCAGGTGGATCAGGTTTCGACGGAACAGGAAATTGTGATCAAACCGTTGGAGGGGCCGGTGCCCAAGCCGATCGGGATTGCTGGGGCCACAGTGCTCGGGGACGGTCGGATCGTGGCAATTGCGGACGTTCTGGAGCTGATCGATTTGGCTACCGGAAGGCTGCGGAAGGACACTGGCGGTACGCTTTGGGATGAGGGCGATCGGATTGCTGCGGAGGCGGAAATCGAGAAGACTGAGCCGACTGTGCTGATCGTGGATGATTCGATTACCGTGCGATCGCTGTTGTCGATTACTTTCGAGAAGTCTGGCTATCGTGTGGAAGAAGCTCGCGACGGTAAGGAAGCTTGGGAAAAGATGAAATCTGGTCTGCCTTGCGATATCGTTTTCTGCGATATTGAGATGCCGAGAATGGACGGTTTGGAGCTGCTTTCTCGGATGCAAAAGGATGCCGTTTTGTGTGAATTGCCGATCGCGATGCTAACTTCTCGCGGTGCTGACAGACACCGCCAAATGGCTTACAGTTTGGGCGCGAAAGGCTATTTCACTAAGCCTTATTTGGAGGAGCAATTGCTTGATGCTGCTTCTCGGATGCTGAAGGGTGAGGTTGTTGGTGCTCCGGCTATCGTGTAAGTGGGTGAGGTTTGAAAAGATCTGAGTCCTGTGAGGGCGATCTGGGCGATCGCGATCGCAGGACTTGTATTACATCCTGTCAATTACCAGCAATCAAACCACTTTTATTGTCGAGCGCCCCCGATCGCGATCGCACTGCACAATGCTATTTTACGCGAAAGAATTTCTGATGAAGTGCTAATGGCTGAGGGGCGCGTGTATGGGGATGGGTTGCATAAGCTGGAGTCGGAGGAATTGAGTAATCCTCTAGCCTCGATTTCCATAATATTAAGCCTATTAGTTTATAGAGTCCCCGTCATTACCATAGGCCCCGCAGGATTTTTAAGTAAGGGCGATGCTTCAACCGTGACAACTAATGGTGTTACTTCCGCATTAGCCGGCAGAGAAAGTTTGACAAAAACTGTTCCTCTTTCATTAGTATTAAACTGCTCCCAAGCGATTTTTTCATTATTAATAACCGACCATAACTGATAAAACTGACCCTGTGGTAAAACCGGAAGGTTCCTTAAGATTAAAACAGCTTTGGGTTCACCCGGTGTGATCACAATATTTCCAGAAGCAGCAGATGCGTCAGCCATCCCTTTGAGGGAAACTAGACGAGTATTAGGCTGTTGCAGCATTGCAATCACATCTTTTTGTCGCACTACCTGAGCCTCAAGCGTTGTGATTTCTTGCCTGAGTCGGTAGTTATCCACACCAACGGCCAACGCCAATAGTGCCGCTATGCTACCAAGAACGCGACTCCATTGTATAGGTGAATGCTTCAGTTTTTCCTGGGGTAATGAGTTAGGAACTCCAGAAACATGAGGATTTGGTACTGCAATGCTAGCGGCAGAGGCAGATTCCAAAATGGCGGAATAAATGTGTGGTGGCGGTGCGATATCAGGTAGGGCGTAGGGAATAACTTCCAGGACTTCCTGCAGGCGACGCACCTCTGTAGCTAGTTCAGGATTTTCTTGTAGCACTCGCCTTAATTCCTCAGCTTCTGAGGAGCTGAGGTTGCCAATTACATAACCTGCCATCAATTCTTCTGAGCGATCGGGAAATAAAGGCTCTGTCATAGGTGCAACTAGCCAATTAAATTTTGTAAGTTTTTTCTTAAGTTCAATAAACCTTGCCGAGACCAAGTTTTAATTGTTCCGAGCGGTATACTAAGTTTAGCTGCAATTTCTGATTGACTCAGACCCTCATAGTAAGCCATTTCTAACACCTGTTGCTGTTGTTCTGGAAGTTGAGTTAAGGCATTGCGAACACAGTGGGATCGGTCACTTAAAGAAGCTGACTCGAAAGGCGTGAGAGGGGGAATTTCAGTAGCCATCATCTGACTCCATCGCTGGAGAAATTTTAAGTTAGTGCTGCGGGAACGAAGTTTATCAATTGCCCGCGATCGAGTCATAGTTGTCAAAAAGCTGCTCATAGAGCCGCGATTCGGATTGTATGCGCCCCTATTCCAGAGATTGAGAAAAATCTCTTGGGTTAAGTCTTCTGCCTCTTGAGGATTGCTGAGAATTCTCAGCGCCAATCTGTAGACTAAGCTGCCATAGCGGTTATAGAGAATGCCCAAAGCAGAAGGTTGACCAACACTCATCAACCGAAATAACTCAGCGTCAGTCTGTTTGTCAGTGTTGTCCGCGCTTGTTTCGGCAGAGTTCAAATCCATAGGTGTTGTGTAGAACAGACCTAAACCGATAATTTTAAGTTGATTCTGGTTATTGCAGCAAGCGCGTCTCCAAAAATAATCTGGCCCCATCTTCTTAAATACGGCCCGCAAAGCTGATTGGATGTATACAAGCTGAGTATCTTAACCTCGCTCACAACAAATTTAGGATATTCACAATCCAATCACAGGAGTAATCCGTACTATAAGAGGAACCACGGCTAGCTATTACCTGCTGACTGCTTAAATCAAAATTCATCAGATTTGGAAGAAAAATATGAACCGGAAAGTGCTTTATTTGATTGTTGGTCTGACTCTAACGGCTAGTCTGTATGCCTGCTCTTCTACTCCTAGCGCTTCCCCCGATGCGATGAAGAGTCCTGATGCGATGAAGAGTCCTGATGCGATGAAGAGTCCTGATGCGATGAAGAGTCCTGATGCGATGAAGAGTCCTGATGC
>NZ_JAUBPO010000003.1:123217-163351 GCF_036700785.1 Microcoleus sp. S28C3
GATGAAAAAATAGCCTCTACCAAAGACATCACCGACTTTTACCTTCAACCGCCATTCATCTGTCGCCATAACTGTACCCAATTTGGCGGCGAGATGAATGGCGGACTGTATCTCAACAATAATTAATAGTTTATTCCGATCGCACTTCACAGTGGCAGAGTTGGAAAAAACGGAGCTAACCAAAGCTGTATCTTGACATCCCAACCGAAAAGAATCGCGATCGCACTTCCCACAACAATTACGCCACCGATTCTTTGTAAGGCTGCACTGTGGGGGCGCAAACCTAATAAGTGCTGGCTGAAATAGCGTCCTCCATAGGCGATCGCCAGTAGTGGCAACCCAGCGCCTAAACCGTACAAAATTAGTAAAACAAACGCAGTTACAGGCTGAGGATTGACAACAGCTAAAACCAGAATACTGCCAAGAACTGGCCCCGCACAAGGTGTCCAAAGCAAGCCGAGTTGGGTTCCCAGCCAAAATTCGCCAACCAACCCTACTCGTGCGGGTGCTTTGGGCCAACTTTCAAAGTGTAAGTATTTAAACAGCAGTTGGTAAATCTGCGGAAAAATGGCACTTATCCCAGCAATCAACAGAAAGGCAAGTGCTCCCGTTCGGAGGATGCTAGCACAACTGACAAACCACCCTGATGTCACTCCCAACAAGCTCCCAATTACCGCAAAACCAGCGATTAATCCTGATACCAAAGCAATTGGGCCATAGGGATGAGATTGAAGGCTTCGTCCTAATAATATCGGTAGGATTGGTAAGACGCAGGGCGAGAGAATTGTTAAAAGTCCTGCTAGTAAAGCCACACCAGCCGAAGTGAGTGAATTTGCCATCTGACTACCCTAATAATTTGCGAATAGTCTGTTCGGTTTCCTCATAAGCTCCTTCCCCAATATGGTCATAGCGCCAGATGCCTTGGCGATCGGCTAAAAATAAATGAGGCCAGTATTCATTCTGGTAGGCAGCCCAAGTTTTAAATTCGTTATCCAGTGGCACTGGATAGGTAATTTGGTGTTCCTTCAAAGCTTTTTTGACGTTGTTTACATCCCGCTCAAAGGGAAATTCTGGGGTGTGTATGCCGACAATCTTCAATCCGCGATCGGCATATTGCTGATGCCAGCGGACGATGTAGGGCAGAGTGCGCTGACAGTTAATGCAGGCAAATGTCCAAAATTGCACCAACACCACTTTGCCTTTAAGGTCAGCTATTTTCAGCGGCGGAGAATTTAGCCACTGACTGATGCCTTGAAACTCTGGTAAAGACTTTCCAGTTGGTGAGAGAGCAACGTTCTCGACTGTCCGTAAATTAGGAGTTTTAGCAGGAGTGGGTATGGGGATATTGTCCGAGCTAGAAGTGCGGATAATATCTTTCTTAATGCCACAACTGAGAGCAGTCCCACCAAATCCCACCCCTAAATACCAAAGTAATTGGCGTCGCCCCAGCCAGCGCTTGTTCATAAAGTAATTTCCTTCCTTATTTACTTTATATACGGAGATGACCGGAAAGTGGATGTTTTATGCAAAGAGGAAAAATTTTAAATCCAAAATAGAGTTAGCCTCGTATTAAGTTAGAGACTACTAAAAACCCAGTCTCTTCTGGACTTATGCAAACAGTGGTTTTACGTGCTATTTATAGCGATAATGTGCGGTGTGCATGGAGTCATACATATAGAGGTTTTGCATAAATCCTGTTCTTGTCACCCTTACGCACTATGGATTCATCTGCTCCTTCTAAAAAATCTCGGTCTAAATTTTTACCGACTCAGGCAACTGGGGCGAAGTTATTTCACTGGTTAAATATCATTAGTCTAGTTATGATGATTGGCAGTGGATTGCAAATTTACAACTCGAATCCGGTTTTTGGTGGGCGGGGAGGATGGCAGTTCCCACCCATATTTTTGCTAGGCGGTTGGCTGGCTGGTGGCAGGCATTGGCATTTCGCGGCCATGTGGTTATTCGCACTCAATTTATTTTGGTACGGTCTCTATATTTTGATCACCCGCCGCTGGCAGCATCGTTTTCTCGGCTATAATGACCTGAAAGCTTTGCAGAATTCTCAGAACCAGAAGCGCAAAAACTATTCATGGCACCGCCTAGCTTACACAGCAATTATTCCGGTTTTGCTGCTAGCTTTACTTAGCGGAATGGGAATGTATAAACCTGCTCAATTCCACTGGATTGTCGATTTATTTGGCAGTTGGCAGGCGCTGAGAGTCGTTCACTTTATCTCGGTTCCTACCGTCATCATCTTTGCACTAATTCACTCTTTGCTGGGCCTCAAGGTAGGGGGTTTGCGCCTGATTCAGTCAATTTTTAGGTAGAGGTTTCCTAATGTTTCCAGACTCTCCTCGTTTATGGCAGCGCCGCCAATTTCTCCAATTATCTGGACTTTCTAGCATCGGTTTACTTTTAGGCGGTTGTGGGTTGATTCCCTTTGATGAGGTGGTTGGTAAGACTTTTGAACCTCTCAACCAAAGTGTTGAAGCTTTGTTGTTGAATCCTCAAAAACTCGTACCGGAATTTCCTGCAAGTGCGATCGAGCCGAATGCCTTAATTATCAATACCTTTGATTCTACTCCAGATATTGATGTAAAAGCTTTCCGTCTGATAATTGATGGTGAGGTAAATCGTCCTCTTAACCTCAGTCTAGAACAACTTCAGATTATGCCTTTGAGTGTAATGACAATTCGCCATGTTTGTGTGGAAGGTTGGGCTGCTATCGTGCAGTGGGGCGGAGTGCGCCTGCGGGATTTGGTAGCCCTTGCGCAACCAAAGGCAAATGCTCGCTACATTTACTTTAAATCTGCTGATGGCTACTACGAGAGTTGGGATATGCCTTCAGCGTTGCACCCCCAGACTTTGATGGTTTATCAGAAAAATGGTAATCCTCTGAGTGTTGAGAATGGTGCGCCTCTACGCCTCGCATCTCCAATTAAGCTAGGTTACAAACAGAGTAAGTGGGTAACTCGAATTACATTGGTTTCTGAATTGCTGCCTGAAAAGGGTTACTGGGAGGATCAAGGTTATGAGTGGTTTGGAGGGCTATAATAATGTGTTTGAGAAGCCTGAATTACGAGTTCTTGTAGGGACACGGCACTGCCGTGTCCCTACAGCACTCGCTCTTCTAGTGGGGTGTATTTCATAAACCTGGAATCTGCTGTATGTGTAGCGATAGTTTTCAGAATTGGTATTAATTAGCAAGTGGATGTATCATGAAGAAAAGATTATTTTTACAAGCTGGTGCAGCAACAGTAAGCATCGCATGGTTATCGCGCTATTTACCTGGGAGACCAACAGTTATGGCAGCTTCCAAGGATGTTTTTGAAATCACTAAAAGTGAGGAAGAGTGGCGCAAAATTTTGACACCGGCACAGTTTGAGGTGTTGCGAAAACACGGCACTGAACGCGCTCACACTAGCCCTCTCGATAAGCAATACGGTAAGGGGATTTATGCGTGTGCTGGGTGCAATTTGCCACTTTTTTCATCGCAAACCAAATTTAATAGCGGTACTGGCTGGCCGAGTTTTTCTGACCCCATAAAAGGGGCGATCGCCACATCGGTGGATAATTCCCTGTTTGCGAGTAGAATTGAAGTGCATTGCCATCGCTGCGGGGGGCATTTGGGTCACGTATTTGATGACGGCCCTGCACCTACTGGCAAACGCTACTGCATGAACGGTGTTGCTATGAAATTTATTGCTGGCTGACATTCTTTCACGGGTACTCCTGTGGTAAAGAATCCCATAATTATCGACGCCCCAAACGGCTCTCTACTGCTAAACCGCAGGTGCACGCGGATTCGCGCGGATGGTATAGTGATTTGTGGGACGTGAGGGCGATCGACTATTTATGGATGCTGAAGAACTTTTAGAAAGATATGCCAAAGGCGAACGGAACTTTACAAAAGCACAGTTAAGCGGGATAAACCTCAAAGGTGCAGACTTGAGTGGAATAGACCTACGCGGTGCAAATTTGACGGGAGCTGAGTTGAATGAGGCAACTCTGAACAAAGCAAGCCTCTATGGAGCAGACTTCAGTAGAGCATCCCTGATAGGAACAAACTTAATCGGGGTGACAGGTAATAGTGCCAACTTCTGTTTTGCAGACCTCACCAGTGCTGACTTGAGTAGGGCAGACCTCACCAGTGCCAATTTGAGAAATACTAAGCTGGACAATGCAAACCTGAGTGATGCCCAATTAATCTCTGTATGGTTAACTACAGCCTCCTTGAAGGAAGTAAATTTAAAGAGAGCAAATCTGAGCGGCTCAAATTTCACGAGGGCAAATTTGACAGGAGCACAATTGAGTCAAGTGAACTTAGGTAATGCTAGTCTCGAAGATGCCAATCTCCAGAAAGCCCAACTTCGAGGTGTCAATCTCTCTGCACTTAACTTATCAGGCGTGAATCTGACTGAGGCGGATATTAGTGCAGCAGACCTCACAGGGACAAATTTGAAAAAAGCCTGTCTGGCAGGGGCAAATCTAGAAAAAGCTAGTCTTAAACAAGCAACTTTGATGCTAGCAAGTTTGGAGGGAGCTAACCTTAAGAAAGCAGACTTGACTGATGCTCAAACCTATGGTTGGAATATTAAAAATGCAGACTTCACTGATGCGATAATGCCAGATGGAGAAATCTACCAACCAGAAATCTCAGAACCAGAAATCGACAACAAACCGGAAACCTCTCAACAAGAATCCCAACAAGTGACATCTATGACGCGCAAAATTATTTGTACTGACAAAGCACCGGCACCCGTGGGCCCATACAATCAAGCGATCGCCGCTACGGGCACTATGCTGTTTGTAGCCGGTCAAATTGCGATCGACATTAGACTAAACGATATTGTCTACACTGACGATGTGGCAAAACAAACCGAACAAGTTATGGCAAATCTCGAAGCGATTCTCACAGAAGCCGGCGCTACTTGGTTGGATGTGGTAAAAACTACGGTTTTTCTGAAAGATATGAATGATTTTGCCGCTGTGAATGCGGTTTATGCGAAATATTTTGATGCGGAAACTGCACCGGCACGCGCTTGTGTGGAGGTTTCGCGTTTGCCGAAAGATGTGTTAGTAGAGATTGACTGTATTGCCGTGATTTGAGTTAATCTTTGTCCTAAATTCCTGACTCCTTCAAGAATTCGGGGATTTGGTTATAGCAAATTCGGCTTAGATATCCCTTTATGACTAACCATCCGTCATTGCGACGCATAACGAACAATGAAAAATCATACAACCTACATTCCGCACCCTAAAGTGTCACACCACGCATTTTGGTCAATTGACGATTTGGGCGCTTCGGCTGGGCAGGAAATTTTAAGTATGTTTAGTGATTTAATTTACCAGCCGAAGCGCCCAATTTACGATAAAACCTCCACAAGCCAGTTGAGGGTGCGGAATGTGGGATGTAAGGAAAGCGCCACAGGGTAGGTCGCTTGCCCAAGAATAGAAGCCTCTGCATTTCGCGATCGCACTCTATCGAACTCACGTTATATAGGGTAATAACCATCTCCATATACAACGTAGAAAAGCACCTGCCAGCGAGATTTGTAAAAGCATTTTTTCAAATAAAGATAAGCGGGATCGATAAATTTCACCGGCACAGGCCAGCGTTGCAGCAAACCACGCTCCAATAGTATAGTTCCAATTTAGCGAGAGGCTCTTTTTTCTCTGAACTTTTTTATAAAGGACCTCCGGCACGCGAACAAATTCCCCAAGTAACGACAAATGAACTAGCCACGGCCAGTCTGCGGCAAATTCCCCAGCGAGATTAGTCCTCAATCCTCCAATCCGATCTACTGCAACAGATCGAAAAATTCCTCGATAAGGAATCCACCAAATACCTCGTTGCAACAGCATTCGATGTGCGCGATAGATTCTGCGCTCAATACCGTCAAGGGCTGTGTAGGCTTGAATCTCCCTATTGCTGTTTGTGTCGATCGTTTCTATATCCGAAAACGCCAGAATAGCATTTGGCCGAGCCTCCAATTTTTCGAGCAGGCGCATCACATAGGTAGGTTCCAAAACATCATCATGGGAAATAAAAAAAAAGTAGTCCCCTTTGGCAGAACTCAGCAGGAAATTTATATTACCGATCCATCCCAATCGCTGCGTTTGCCGTAATAAATGGAATCGAAAATCTTTAGTTGTAGAGAGTTCGCAAATTGCCACCGTATTATCGGTCGAGGCATCATCCGAAATGAGAACTTTCAAGTTTGGATAGGTTTGGGCAGCCAGAGATGCTAGAGTATCTGCAACGAATTCCTCTCCATTCCATGTAGCTAAACAAGCAACGACGAGAGGATACTGTTTGTTATCGTTTATCATTTTTGGCACCCTTCAACTATAAAGCGTCACTTTATTAATACCGTTACAACATCCAGTCCATAACTCGATCGGCTACTGTCATAGCGAATAGCGGTGCAGTTGTGAGTTTCCCAGTATCTACGGTATGATAACCGTCAACGGAGGTAACACCTATTTTTGTTCGATCGTGAAGACCGCTAGTTGTTTTATCTACATCAGTACGACCGTAGGCAAATATTGCGCCCGCATCAACTAAAAATGGTTCTGATTTGCCGATACCGGGGAACCAAGAATCGATCGCCTCAAGTACACCTGCTGCCAGATCCCGAGCTTGTTTTTGAGGGACTCGACCCCGGCAAGGATCGTCCCACGATGCAGGAGGTTGAAGTTCGTGACTCCAGCCTTGTAAAGCCAACGGATACCACGATAAATAGACTGTCCCATTAGGACGAATCACCACATCTCCATAGCGACCGATGACCATTGTGACTGATGGTGCGTCTCGAAGTGACTCGGGTAGGCGAGCGATTACTCGATATTTAAGTCGATGCAACCAACCATCAATACACTCGATGCCAATACTGCGATCGATCGCCAATCTGTTCTCCCAGGTGGCGTTGATAACTTGTTGACCCTCAAGTAGCCAAGTGCCTTCGGGATCGATTCCTTCAATGCGGAATAATCCGTTGAATCTCTCCACCGATTTTACAAGTTTAGAGGGTAGAAATTGGATACTTGAAGAGCGTTCCATCGCCTGACGAATCAGAATAGCTAATTGCTCTGTATCGACGGCAAGTTCCGCCGTTTGAAATCCAGTCCTGAAATACGAGCTTTGGAAATAAATCGCGAGTTCCTCTGAGGTTAGGTAGCGATAAAGCTGTTCCGGTCGTTGGCCTAAATAATTTAATTGAGGATATCGCTTGAGATATTGATGGTATTCTAATTCGATCGCACGGTAGTGTTTGGCAAGTTCGTCAGCAGTAAGCAGCGAATCGTTTGCAACTAAATAATTGAAGGGAGTCGAACAACTGAGTCGATCGATAGCCAATCCGAGCCATTTGGCTAATAGGTTATAAAAATGCAACGATCCTTGAAGTACGAGATTAGCGGTGGCGAGAGTGCGATCGTTGGCGTATACTAATCCTAGATGAATTTTCCCTTCGTTCCTGAGACTGGCGCGGTTCATAGGAATTTCGTCTCGATCGAGCAGAACAACTCGAACGCCTCTTTGGGCTAACTCAAGGGCAACACAACAACCTTGCAGTCCCGCACCGAGTATTACAACAGGTTTGTGCCGATCTGACATAACTTAATTTTTATCAATTTTTTGGATTTTAATACATCTGTCAGTTTATCTTAAGTAGGTGGGCTTAATTAAACGTGAGTTCGATGGAGTGCGATCGCGAAATGCAGAGGCTTAGGAGGGGGTGCGATTGCGAAATGCAGAGGCTTCTGTTAGAGCAGCGCAAATCACAAAAAATACCACTTGCTATAAGTCCCTCCGACCACTACGATCGCTTACAGGAAAAAAAATTATTTAATGCAAGGATTGCCGATTTTATTCAAAATGGTAAACTGGTTGTTCCATGTCATACAACCCACATTCCGCACCCCAAACTGGCACATACGCGGATTGAGGGGGTAAAAGTGAATCATCCGAGATAATAGTGAGTAAAAAATACCCAAAAATCTGTGCAACGTTCGCATCACCCAGTTAGGAATCCCTAAAAATTGACCAATAATTTCTTGTGGTACGGGTCCCGGATTTATCCCTGGTGTCAATCTAAAATCTAAAATCCTTGCATCATCAAGCCCCCGGATTTATCCGTGGTGTCAATCTAAAATCTAAAATCTAAAATCTAAAATCTAAAATCTAAAATCGAATGACGTGAGGGCATAAATTAAATCTTCTTAACCCATAAAACGTCAAAAATCAGACCATTAACAACTTCATTGATTTTTTGGACAATTCCTATTTCATCAATTAGACCGACTACCAGGCCCAGATGATCTAAGTTTTCTACTTTCATCTGGGATGCTTTCTGCATCGGCTGCTGAATCCTGATTTGAGCGTTCATCGCGATCGCAAGTTTACACTATTTTTGGTGATGATTGGTTGTTTCTGGCGATCGCAATTAACGCATTTTGGTCAGGCGCTCGGGTTAATGAGTGTTGGGTTTCGTGACCTCAACCCAACCTACTACTTTATATTTTTATGTATAGCAACCGCCGAGGGTAAAGTGCGCGAATGTATTAACTTCTACAGCCGATCGCACTCTTGTCGATCTGTCGCTGTCGCGCACCTACTCTCAAATCAATCTGAAACAATCAGATTTAATCTCAACTAGCAATTAGCAATTACTAATCACCAGTTACCAATTAGCAATTAGCAATTACTCTACAAGTAATTACCAATTACCAACCGTAAACTATTTATTCAGCGCTTCGCGGGCGGCTACCGCTTCGTCGGGATGAATATTCAAGCGGGTCAAATTAATTCGACCTTTATTGTCAATTTCTCGCACTTTGACAATCACTTCATCGTTCACAGCTAACTCGTCTTCCACTTTGCCAACGCGGTAGTCCGCTAACTGGGAAATGTGAATCATTCCTTCTTTTCCGGGCAGAATTTCCACAAAAGCGCCGATCGGAATAATTCGAGTTACGCGGCCGACATACACGTCTCCTGCATTCAACTTGCGCGTCATGCCTTGGACAATGTTGTAAGCCCGCTGAGCTTTTTCGCTGTCGTTGCCAGCAATTGTCACGGTTCCGTCGTCTTCGATGTCAATTTTGACACCGGTTTCTTCGGTGATGGCTTTGATCGTTTTGCCACCTGGTCCAATTACCAAACCGATAAATTCTGGATCGATTTTCAGGGTTAGCAAACGCGGTGCAAACGGCGACATTTCCTTGCGGGGAGTGTCGATGGTTGCCAGCATTCTTTCTAAAATGTGCAGTCTGGCCGGTTTGGCTTGGCGGATGGCGGTGGCAATCACATCTAAGGGCAAACCTTTGATTTTCATGTCCATCTGCAAAGCAGTAATCCCGGTGTCGGTACCGGCTACTTTGAAGTCCATGTCGCCTAAGAAGTCTTCAATTGCCTGAATGTCAGTCAAAATTCGGACTTCATCGCCTTCTTTAATTAAGCCCATTGCCGCGCCGCTGACGGGTTGGGAAAGGGGAACGCCTGCATCCATTAATGCTAGCGTTGAGGCGCAAACTGAACCCATTGAGGTGGAACCGTCGGAAGAAAGGATTTCGGAAACTACGCGAATGACGTAGGGGAAATCTTCTTTGGATGGCAAAACGGGCAGCAAAGCGCGTTCTGCCAGGGCTCCGTGACCGATTTCTCGGCGTCCGGGCGATCGCATCGGCTTGGTTTCTCCTACCGAAAACGGCGGGAAATTGTAGTGATGCAAGTAGCGTTTATCTTGCTGCGGGTGCAAGTCGTCTCCTAAGTCTTGGGCGTCGCCCGGGGTTCCCAGGGTAGCTGCGGACAAGACTTGGGTCAACCCCCGATTGAACAGCGCACAGCCGTGTACTCGCGACGGCAGCACGCCTACGCGACAAGAAACGGGTCGCACCTCGTCTAGCTTGCGACCGTCTACACGGACGCCATCTTCGAGGATTTGCTTCCGCATCATTTTTTTGGTAACGTCTTTGAAAACGTTGCCGATCGCCTTGCTGTTGGCGGTGGCCGCTAGTTTTACCGGATCGTCTTCCGAGAGTTCGGCGATCGCAGATTCGACTTCATTTGCCTTAACTTCGTCCAAAGCTGCATTCCGTATTGTTTTGTCTTTTTCAAATCTTGACAAAATGATGCGGATGGGTTCTTGGGCGCGATCGCGAATAAAGTTTTCCAGAGCCGAATCTAGGGATGGCCGTTCCTCTACCACCAAATCGATGCCCAATTCCGCCATAATTTCGCGCTGGGCTTGAATCAAGTCACAGGCTGCTTCATAGCCGAAGTCGATCGCCTCGATGATATCCTGTTCCGGCAATTGGTTAGCGCTGGCTTCCACCATGATTACTCCATCAGGAGAACCGGCTACCACGAGATCCAACTCGCCTTCTTTGATTTCGCTGTAGGTGGGGTTGATGATGAAATCGTCCCCTACCAAACCGACTCGCACCGCTGCCATCGGCCCGTAAAACGGCATTTTCGCCAGCAGTATCGCCACCGAAGCCCCCGTCACCGCCAAAACGTCCGGCGGCACTTGTTCGTCCATCGAAACCGTTGTTGCTACAACTTGGATGTCATCTCGCAGCCAGCTTGGAAATAGCGGGCGCAGCGGTCGATCGATCAAACGGCCTGTCAAAGTCACTTTTTCTGGGGGACGCCCTTCCCTGCGCAAAAATCCACCGGGAATTTTACCGCCAGCGTAGAGTCTCTCTTCGTAATCCACCAACAGGGGCAGGAAATCAATTCCCTCTCTCCCCTGCGATCGAGTCGCTGTCACCAAAACCGCCGTGTCACCCGACTGAATCAAAACTGCACCGCCTGCTTGAGGCGCTAGTAAACCAATCTTCAGTCTAATATCCCGTCCATCGAAGGATATTGACTTGTCTATCTCTACCATGTAGCACTGCTTCCTTATCTACCACATTCTTTCTCTGTCGGGATCGTAACATTACCACAGGATGTTTGAGAGTCCGACGCCAAAAGACAGGGATAATCGCCTCGCGATCGACTGTCTGCGTCTCGATTGTAAGCATTTATACTCGATAATTATTTTTTGCACTCAGGGGTCGATTCTCCGGTCGATCGCCCGCTAAACGCCTGCCATAGATGGTACTATGAATTTTCATTTGGGAATTGGGACGTTGAAGGAAGAAGGATTTAGTTATCTAGGACTGGGAATAAGCCGTAAGGTACTTATGTTGCACCCTACAGATACAGGTTCTACCTAAGTCCTGTCTGGATAAAAATATCCTTTGTTTGTTTAAAATTTTATTCATAAATCCCATATAAATGCTGTAGTCAGCCTCGAACTTAAATAAAAATATCAGGGTAAAAAGCATGGCAATTTTACACGGCAGTTGGCAACTTGATAATGATAATAGTTGCTTATTTATTTGGGGAGAAACTTGGCGAAAAATTGGGGCGATTGACACCCTAGAATTGGGGATAAATCTACCGCATCCCTTAGCCATGACCGAAGCGGAATTTAAGACTTTCCTAAATTCATTGCAGCAGTCAGGAAAACTCAACTGGCAATTACCGGAAACCGCAGAAACTTCACCGGAAAAAAGTAAAAAAACTAGGCGATCGCCCAAAACTCAAAACGCAGCAGAAATTCCCTGCCAAAACTCCTCAATTCAAAGGGAAATTCGGGCGATCGCACTTCCGACCAAAATCTCAGAATCCAACGCAAATCTGATGCCGCAGCACTCAGCAGCAGCACTTGAGGAACCGGCCAAAACCGAGGAAATATACCTTTATCCCTGGCAAGTCGAGGGTTTTTGTCTCAACCCTCAAGCAGCTTTTGTTTTCTTGCAATCACTACCGCTTAACAGCACGGAACCAGACTCTTTCGTCGGCTCAGATTTGCGTTTTTGGTCTCATATTGCTAGGTGGAGTTTGGATTTGTTGGCAAGATGCAAATTTTTGCCGGGATTGGAGAAACAGTCGGACGGTTCTGCTATTGCTAAATGGCAACCGCTGTTAGATAGTTCTACAGACATTCTCCGCCTCGCCACTTTTGTCAAGCAAATGCCGACGGCTTGCAGAACATATCAATCGAAGGAAGAAGGAAGTTCGGCAACGGATTCTGTAACGGATGTAACGGATGTAACGGATGTCAGGAAGAAGGAAAAAGGAAGAGGGGAAAAGGAAGAAGAATCCAGTCAATTGCCTTTAGCGGTGGATTTGCCGGCGGGGGCGGAGGAATTGGTGTTAGGCTTTTTGAGCAGTATTGTAGATAGTCAAGTGCGATCGGCTGGTAGCTCTACTTTAGACATCAAAACAGTTTCTCCTGTGCGCGAATGGCTGCAAGCTTTGCAGCAAGAATCTGGGATAGTTCAAGTAGAAACAGCAGCTTTAGAAAACTTGGCAACCAAGCTGAGTGCTTGGACTGCACCGCTGCAAAACCAATTATCTCAACAAAGTCAATTTCGCACTTGCTTTCAACTCATACCGCCGTCTCCTGGTAAAGCCAACTGGAGTTTAAATTATTGCTTGCAAGCAGCAGATGAAGCGGAATTTTTGGTAGACGCGACAACTATTTGGAACAACTCAGTCGAGCGTTTGGCTTATGCGGGGCGGACAATAGAATTGCCTCAAGAAACTTTGCTCAGCGGCTTGGGTTTAGCCTCGAAACTTTATCCGTTAATTGAACCGAGTTTGCAAGCCCAGCGGCCTCAATCTTGCCAATTAAATCCCCTGCAAGCTTACGAGTTTATTAAGTCTGTAGCTTGGCGGTTTGCTGATAGCGGGTTGGGCGTGGTTTTGCCGCCGAGTTTGACAAAGGCGGATGGTTGGGCGAGTCGTTTGGGTTTGAGCATTCAAGCGGAAACTCCGAAAGTGAATCCGGCGAAAGGTGGGCTGGGATTGCAAAGTCTGCTAAATTTTAAGTGGGAATTGACGATCGGCGGACAGCGCATTTCTAAGGCAGAGTTTGACAGATTGATCGCGTTGAATTCGCCTTTGGTGGAAATTAACGGCGAGTGGGTAGAGTTGCGCGCGCCGGATGTGAAAGCGGCTCAAACTTTTTTTGCCAGCCGCAAAGAGCAAATGACTCTTTCTTTGGAGGATGCTTTGCGTTTGGCGTCGGGCGATTCTCAGACGATCGAGAAATTGCCTGTGGTGAATTTTGAGGCGACGGGTCAACTTCAGGAATTGTTGAATACTTTGAGCGATAATCAAGCCGTAAGTGCGATCGCAACTCCGGCTAGTTTCCGAGGACAATTGCGGCCTTATCAAGCGCTAGGAGCAGGCTGGTTAGCATTCTTAGAACGCTGGGGTTTGGGTGCTTGTCTCGCGGACGATATGGGATTAGGAAAGTGCATTTTACCACATTCTTTGCTTTTTGTTAATGGTTTTTTACAAAAAGCTGAAAAAATATGGGAAGCTTATGCCGGAAAAATAGAATTCGACGGTGAGGGCTTTTGGTCTGAACCTAACGAGCAATTACTGGTAAATTCCATAAATCAGGAAACAGGCAAAATTGTACAGGCGACTGTTCGACGACTTTACCGCCAGCAAGTGCAAGAAAAGTTGCGAACAATCAAACTACAAGACGGTAGCAGCATCACAATTACCCGCCGCCACAAATTGTTAGGACGCGATGGCTGGACAAATGACCTCAAGGTTGGAGATTATGTTTGCGTTCCTGCTAAATTGTATTGGGAAGGAAAGCCGGAAGATCCCGATTTGGTCAAGTTTCTGGCTTGGCAGATTGCTGAGGGATATGAGCAGCGCGATCAAGCAATGCTCACAATAACGCAGAAAGATGTGGCAGTTCTTGAAGAATTGCGTTTCACACTTCACCGTTTAAGCAAAAAGTATGGGATCAAAATAAATAATCCTGCTGTTCGTACTCCCGGTAAGGAAAGAGCAGCATATTTAGCTGTGTGTAGTCGATCGTACCACAGCTTTCTTGAGTCTAAAGGCTACGAGTGGGGAAAGCTGTCAGCCGAGAAAAGCTTCCCGCAATTCATCATGCAAGCCAATCTTGATAGCATACGGATTTTCCTCAAAAACTACTTTGATGCTGAAGGTTCGGTCTTTCTTAACACGCGAAATCTCGAAATTAGCACCGCTTCGCCTTTAATCATTCAACAACTTTCTACACTGCTGCGGCGCTTTGGAATTTGGCTGCGAATCGCCACTAAGCAGAAACGCGCAACCAATGGCAGCGGGATTTTTCGTACCTATTATATCGGTACTTTCGGCGGTAACTCAGCGCGCATATTTTTGCAGGAAATTGGCTTCGGTTATCCAGAAAAACAGCAAAATTTAGAGAAAATTTGCGAAGTTACTGCCAATACAAATGTCGAAGGAATTCCGGTTTCGGATATTGTTGCCGATGCAGTCGAGATGACCAAACTGCCACTACGGCATTTCGGAATGCACAATCCTGTTTATATTAACGGTTCCCAGCAGTTTTCCCGCATCAGCCTAGGAAAGGTGGTAGCAGGTATGGAAAATGTGCTTGGTGGTTCCGCAGAACAGGAGTACCGCCAGCTAAAGCCTTCTAAATGGACGAATCAGACCCTAGAGGCTTATGCAAATCTCAATGTAGCGCAGCTAGATACTGTCCGAGAAAATTTGCAACTTATACTCGATCGCGAAGTCTTTTATTGCCGGATAGAGGAAATTGAGGATGTTGAGTACAGCGGGTGGGTTTATGATTTTGAGGTGGGCAAGCATCACAATTTTGTTGCCAATAATATCTTGTGCCACAATACTATTCAGCTAATTACTTTTCTCCTGCATTTACAAGAACAAGATGCTCTAGAAGCGCCGACATTACTGGTTTGTCCGACATCGGTACTGGGCAACTGGGAGCGCGAAGTCAAGAAATTTGGCCCGACGCTGAAAGTGTTAGTTCACCACGGAGACAAACGCGCTAAAGGAAAAGCATTTGCGACGGCAATTAAGGAAAAGGATTTAATCATTACCAGTTACGCCCTGGTGTTTCGCGATGCGAAAGAATTTCAAGGCATTAAATGGCAAGGATTGGTTTTAGATGAAGCACAAAATATTAAAAATTCCGAGGCGAAGCAGTCGCAAGCGGTACGGCAAATCGAGGCATCTTTTAAAATTGCGCTGACAGGAACTCCGGTGGAAAATAGACTGCAAGAATTGTGGTCTATTTTGGAATTTCTGAATCCTGGCTATTTGGGGCCGCGCAATTTCTTTCAGCGCCGATTTGCAATTCCCATCGAGAAATACGGAGATCGGGAATCATTGCAGACTTTGCGATCGCTCGTTCGGCCTTTCATCCTCCGCCGCCTAAAAACTGACAAAGAAATCATCCAAGATTTGCCCGAAAAACAGGAAATGACTGTATTTTGCGGGCTGGCTGCTGGACAGGCGGTATTATATCAGAAAATAGTCGAAGAGTCAATAACTGAATTAGAATCAGCCGAAGGCATTCAGCGCCGAGGAATGATTCTGGCTTTGCTGGTAAAACTCAAGCAACTTTGCAACCATCCGGCTCTTGTAAAAGCAGAAGCTAAGCCGAAAGAATTGGAGATTAAGAGTCAGGAATCGGGGAAATTGCAGCGGTTGGTGGAAATGTTAGAAGAGGTGATCGCTGAGGGCGATCGGGCTTTAATTTTTACTCAATTTGCCGAATGGGGAAAACTCCTGAAACCGCATCTAGAACAGCATTTAGGGCGAGAAGTTTTGTTTCTCTACGGCGGAGTTCGGCAACAGCAGCGGGAAGAAATGATCGATCGCTTCCAGCACGACCCCCAAGGTCCGCCGATTATGATATTATCCTTAAAAGCGGGCGGCACAGGTTTGAACTTAACCAGAGCAACCCATGTTTTCCACTATGACAGATGGTGGAATCCCGCAGTAGAAAATCAGGCAACTGACCGCGTATTTCGCATCGGCCAAACCCGCAACGTGCAAGTCCACAAATTTGTCTGCACGGGCACGTTAGAGGAGAAAATACACGATATGATCGAGAGCAAAAAAGCTTTAGCCGAACAAGTGGTCAGTGCAGGTGAAAACTGGCTCACCGAACTCGATACAGACCAACTTCGCAATTTACTAATTCTCGATCGCAATGCTATTATAGAAACGGAAGAAGAATAATGTGTTTAATTTTCTTTGGTTTCTCGTGAGGACTTTAGTTCTGAAACATCAGAGGAATTACGCACTCTGACCACAGAAACCGGGTTTTCTACCAGAATTAAAGGTTATAGTCCAGTTTTTTGCTAAAAGACTCGGTTTCTGACTCTCCTAGATAACTAAAGCTTTCTTCCTTCTTCCTTCTTCCTTCTTCCTTCTTCCCTCTTCCCTCTTCCTTCTTCCTTCTTCCTTCTTCCTTCTTCCTTCTTCCTTCGGCTTATGATTGACAGAGAATGGTGGACACAACAGTGGTTAGATTTAATCAATACCTACCGCTTCAAAAAACGCTTAGAACGCGGCTGGCAATATGCGCGCGAGGGTAAAGTTCTCAGCATTAACTTCCCCAACCAAGAAGTAATCGCCGTAGTTCAAGGAACAGATCCCAAACCCTATCAAGTTTCTTTAGGGCTCGACACATTGAGCGATGAAGATTGGGATTATGTGATTGAAAATATGTCGCAAAGAGCAGTTTTTTCAGCTAAATTACTAGCAGGAGAAATGCCGCACAATATTGAAGATGTATTTGCCGCAGCAGGCAAAACGCTATTTCCGTTAAGCTTGTCAGATATTCGATCGCGCTGTAGCTGTCCTGACCCCAAAAACCCTTGCAAACACATCAGTGCAGTATACTACTTATTGGGCGATCGCTTCAGTGAAGACCCTTTCGTACTCTTTCAATTGCGAGGCCGAACAAAAGAGCAAATCTTGACAGCACTCCGTCAAAGACGAGGTACGCAAGGGGAGGAAAATTCCCAACTCAACTCCGGGGAAAATTCCCCCGCTGCGAATTCTAAATTGCCGAAGGTCGATCGCTTTTGGGAATACAACCAGCAGCTAGAATCATCTCTAGTAGTAATTGTACCCCCACCCAGCAGCGAAACAGTATTAGATATCTTAGGCCCGATTCCCCTCGCAACCGACGGAAAAGGAACCGCTAGCAAATCATCGCCCGCATCTGAGGCGCTAAAACAGCATTTTGCCAAAATTTACCAAGCAGTTAGCCAGCAAGCAGTTTTAGCAGCACTAAAACGGGGCGAAGGAGATTAACTTTTTTTGTAGGGCTGTAGCCCTTGGGGCGACAATTTCTAATTGCGTTTAGCAGTAGAAGGCGGGTTTGTGAAGCGCAACCAAGTTGCCAAAGTGGCTACGGCGAAGATTGAAGCAAAGCTAAAAGTTAAGAAAGTCTCAAATGCTGACATAAGGCTGTTCCAATTTGGTGAACGAAGGAATCTTGCTATTTATTTTTATATCAGCATCGATCGAGCTTTTCAACCGATCGCGCACAAAGTTTTTAATGCTTAAAGCTTTGTAACATTCCATAAAACAACATTACAATCATTTCATATTATTGATAACTCCGATTAATTCCTGGGGGCGTTCGATCAAAAAATCGGGATTGTGTGCCGCCAAAGCTGACCGAGAATTAAAACCCCAACCGACAGCAATTACTTTAATCTTAGTTTTTTTAGCTGCTTCTATATCTCTAATTTCATCTCCCACATAAACGACTTGTTCGGGATTAATGTTTTCTTTATTTAACCATCGATTAATTACTTTATGTTTTCCAAAAGTTGTTCCTGAATAAATAAAATCAAAGGTATCTTGCAACTCATTTTTTTCAAGCGAATCCCAAACATTTTCTCTAGAATTAGAGGTAATAATACCCAGTTGAAAACCGCTGTTTTTTAACTCTAACAAAACTTCTTTAATCCCGGTAAATAAATGAATATTCGGAATTTCACTCCGCAACTCTGATTTCAGCTTTCTAATTAGCAGCGGGAATTTGAAGATGGAAATTCCCGAATACATCAGAATTTGCCAAGAATTTAAATTGCTAAGTTGAGCCAGTTCCTCTTTGGTTGCCGACTTAAAGCCAAATTCAACTGACAAACGGTTGGTGATACTCAGAAGAATATCGATTGTATCTGCTAAAGTACCGTCAAAATCAAAAATAATTACTTTGGTCATTGGACAATAGCAAATAAGGAACGGTGAATCATACCATTTTAGATTTTAGATTTTAGATTTTAGATTTTAGATGGAATGATTTACTCCATAATGTATGGGCTTTCGGTGCACAAGCACCCTACGGCTATTATGTATAGGGTAAGGTGCTTATGAGCGCACCCGAAGGGCGAACATCTCAACTTTTAATGATTAATTTGATTTGCCGTAGCATTTCGCCGCAGCATTTCCGGCTTAATTCGCCGCAGCGCCGAAGCTGTAAATCGGCGGTTCCACTCCTCGTCAGAAATGTCGGCCAATTCTGCAAGTGTTGGCGCTATGTTTTCAGGATAAGGCTCAAAGTCTGCAACATCAGTTGGTTTAGCAAAACGCTGATTCCAAGGACAAACATCTTGACAAATGTCGCAACCTGCTACCCAACCTTGTAAATTAGATGCAATTTCGTCGGGCAATTTTTCGGCTCGATTCTCGATCGTATGATACGCTATACATCGATCGGCATTAACCACAAAAGGCTCAGTAATTGCCCCCGTCGGACACGCCTCAATGCAGCGAGTACAAGTACCGCAATGTTCCGTATGGGACTCATCGGGCGCTAACTTCAAATTAGTCAAGATTTCGCCCAAAAACACCCAAGAACCGTATTCGCGCGAAATTACATTACCATTTTTGGCAATCCAGCCAATCCCGGCACGCTGCGCCCACATTTTATCTTGAATCGGCCCGGTATCAGCATAATACCGTGCTTCAATTCCCTCGCCTTGCGATCGCAGCCAATTTGCCAAAACCTTCAGTTTTTTGTGCAGAATTTTGTGGTAATCTCGGCCCCAGCCGTAGCGAGAGATTTTAGCATATTCGGAACCGCCCGGGCGTTGGTGAGGCGTGTAGTAATTGATGGCGACACATATTAAGGACTGCACCTCTGGCATCACCAATTGAATATCCTGACGTTTCGGGTTAGCCATCCATCCCATATCCGCTTGATAGCCTTTATCCAACCAAGCCTGCAATCTTTGTTTTTCTAGATCGAAATCCGCGTCTTTTGAGGCTATCCCGACTTTGTGAAATCCCAACTCAAGGGCTTTTTGCTTAACCAAATTGCTGCTAATTGGCGCTTTCATTTGACACCAGGCAAATATTTACCTTTTGTATTGACTATTTTGATTTTATATGATATATAAAGCAACTTTAACGATCGGCTTCCTAAATAAACTACTTCGGCGCACGGTCTAGTGATGGCGATCGCTATTTACCAAACCATTGATTATAGTTTTCTAACTCAGCCATATGTAATTTATATTTGCAAAAATTAACAAAACGTTACATACTTTTAATCAAGGCAGCTTGAGAGTCCCTAAATCAAGTACCTCACTAAAATCACAAATCTCACAAAATACACATGGCAGTTAGCATTCAATCAGCTCAATCTATTTTTTCCAACACTGAGATTGCTAGCATTGTTCCGGCTACCACCGAAGCATTTTACAAACTCAGCGTTGAAGACCAACTAGCCTTGCTCTGGTATGCCTACACCGAAATGGGCATTTCCATCACCGCAGCAGCACCGGGAGTAGCCAGCATGGCGCTTGTCGAAGGCATACTCAACGAAATCAAGCAAATGTCGCCGGCTGCTCAAAGCAAAACTATGTTTGACCTAGCCAGCAACGCAGACACCACCATCGGTCGGATTTACACTTCCTTGCGCGTCAACACCAAACTCGGTTTCTGGTACGAGTTGGGGCAGTTGATGAAACAGGGCCTTGTGGCTCCGATCCCCGCGGGCTATCAAATGTCTCCCGAAGCCACCGCAGTTCTAGAAACCATCAAGAAACTAGATCCGGGCCAGCAAATTACCGTACTTCGCAATACCGTAGTTAACATGGGCTACGACCCTGCTTTTAGCCAAGAGTACGGCAAACGCTCGGCCCCCCGCAGCACTCCCACCGCTGTAGAAGAGCGGGTGAAAACCAAAATTGAGGGTATCACCGAGCAGACTGTGCTCAGCTATATCGACTACATGAACGCCTTCGACTTCACCCCAGCCGTCGGTTTATTTGCTGAAGAAGGTGCTCTGCAACCGCCTTTCCAAAAGCCGATCGTCGGTCGCGAGGCTATCCTCAACTATATGCGGGAAGAGTGCGTCGGACTGAAAATGATGCCGCAGCAAGGCGTATCGGAACCTGCAGAAGATGGCTACCGCCAAGTGAAAGTCACTGGCAAAGTCGAAACTCCCTGGTTTGGCGCGAATGTGGGTATGAACATTGCGTGGCGGTTTTTGCTAGATCCCCAAGGTCAAATTTTCTTTGTGGCGATCGACTTGTTGGCATCTCCTAAGGAATTGGTCAATTTGATGCGCAAATAGAATATTCTGGTTCGGTCTGTAAAACAGCCTTGCCCAGAAACCCAGATGCCTGCAGGTGTCTGGGTTTCTACCATTAAAGATTAAAGATTAAAGAATTGAAGAATTGGGAATGACTGATGACTGCGAGGGGTTGTGGCTTCCCTACAGTTGCATTTTTTTTGAAATTAGTATTGATTTGGGTCGATCGCTCTGGAAGCTGTGCTCGACGCTCTCGGCTTCCTCCTTTTTTCGGAGAATTATTTTCCTACCCCTACTTATATCTTTTGAGGGATTTGCTGCGACAAAGAGAATGATTACAGTATACTCATTCATCTTAAATCACTTGTTTTATGACTGCAACAACTCGACCTATTATAACTAGCTCTATAAAGATTGTCGGCATCACAAAGCCAACGGTACTGCGATATTTTGAAACTTTAAACGCGGGCGATTTTGAGGCTACGGCTAATTTATTTACTGATGACGGGGTTCTGCACGCGCCGTTTGAAGAGCCAATTATCGGCAGCAGCTCGATCGCTACTTATCTAAAAACAGAAGCGCGAGGAATGAAGCTCGAACCGCAGCAAGGTGTCAGCCAAGTTTTAGAAGATGGCAATGTAGAAGTTCAGGTCAGCGGCCGGGTGCAAACTTCCGCCTTTGGTATTAATGTCGCATGGCTGTTCATGCTCAATTCTGACCAAAAAATCCTTTCTGTCACCGTCAAACTGTTAGCTTCTCCCCAAGAATTGCTAAATCTGCGGTCGCAGACGAAATTTGATGTTTAATAAGCTGTTTGAGATTTACAGCAGATTGCAGGTTGATGAGGTACAGGGGGCAATCTCATGCCCCATACCCCACGCCAGACTGTACCTCATATTGCTAAAAACGGCTGTAAGTTGCCTATTTGGGTTTGACCTGTCGATCGCACGTAATGGCTAAAGTCATGCGATGGAGAGGTGGCTCGGCTTTTTATCTCAAGAATGAGGCAGAAACCGGGTTTTTTTATGCAAATCTCTGGTGAAGTGCGGCTAAGGGTATAAAGCACCGCGTTGCTTCGGTATTTGTGCGATCGGGGACTCTACCCCTACAATCTTACAGTCTCGTGTTGCGCCGACGATACTGCACGAAAAAGTGGCTGTCACCGCACCGTGCGATAGACAGCCTCATCGAGTCAAAAAGTGCATTGTCAATGACTAAGGACTAATGACTAATTAAGATTTTTCCGGCAAACTTGCTTCCAACTTCAGACAGTTGCGACCGTCTATTTGCAAAGTGTAGTCCACCCGATCCATAAGTCTGCTCATAATCAGCCAGCCGTAGCCGCTTTCCTGTTTAGCTTCCGGTCTCGGGGGATTGTAAGTATCCATTTCGTAACCTTTACCGTAATCCCAAATTTCTAAACCAATATCCCTATTTTTTAAATTCAAGCGAATTAACACGGGCAAATTGGGTTGATCTTTGTGAGCATGGCGGATCACGTTAGAATAGGCTTCTGCTAACACCAAGCGCAAACGATTCGACTGACGCGGCCAATCGACGTGCTCTCCTAGCTCAACTTCCAAACTGCTCAGCAACCAATTTTCAACAATTGTTAAAAACCGCAAGTCGCTTGGCACATGAAGCTCAGTATTCATAAAAAAATCCCGTAAGTTTGAAAACCCTGTGTCTTCACACCAGGTATAAAACACGACGCGCCGAATTGATTCGGGCTCAATACTTGTCGCTACTCGGGGGATACTAGCCTTTTCTGTTGAAAAATCAGGCATTCGTCATTCGGTAGAAGGCAGAAGTTAAGAGTATTGTTGAAAACTTTAGTTATGGGTCTAAATCCCATTAACAAGCGATCTTTATACCGAGACTGCAAGCAGCGAAGTATAAAAAATCTTTGTTTCAATCCCTGACTTTTAAGCGTTGGTTTTTTCTGACGAATGCCTTCTACTTTAACCCTTTACAGGTGTTTAATCCCCCAGGAAAGCGATTCAGGAAACTAGCTGCGCGCGATCGCGGGCTAGGTTTTTTACTGTTGACTATAACGCAGTCCTTTGCGGGACTACTCTGTGGGCCGTCAACCAGCAGGGCTTGAGTTTTTTCGGCTCTCACCCCCGACTATGCGTCGGGAGTCGCTGACAGATTCAGAGAACCTCCAGAGAGAGTATGGTTTGGTCGTCTTCCTGAACGGGATTGTCGGCTCGGATGTGAGCCAACAAATTGTCCAAGTTGAAGGAACCAGGCTCCTGAATCAAGAGTTGCCAAAGCCCTTCTTGTTGTAGCATAGAACGGGTTTGTACACCCCCTGCGACCGCTTCAGTGGTGACGGTAGCTTCAGTAATCCCGTCACTCGTCAGCAGAAATACATCTCCTGACTTTAATTCGATCGTACCTGCTTTGCCTCTCCAAACTGGTAGTATCCCCAAGGGAATGCCACGAGCTTTCAGGAAATTCGGCTCGGCTGGCGTTTTACCGCTAGCGGCTTGAGCTTTCACCTCCGAGTGAGACCAAACGATCGGGTAAATGTGACCGGCATTAGCAAAGGCGAGGTGTCCCGTTGACGGAGTGTAACGAGCAACAACCATTGTAATAAAATGGTTGTTGCCGATCAGGTCGTCAGACATACTGCTATTCATATTGTGCATAACTCGATCGGGTTCAGGAGAAACTTCTTGGGAAAGTTCCCGCCGCATCACCGAAATCGCGCTGGCCATAAATAGAGCAGCCGGAACTCCCTTACCCGAAACATCTCCCACCGCTATCCAAATATCCCCTTGGGAGTGGACGTAGACTTCAAAAAAGTCGCCGCCAACTTCCCGCGCGGGATAGCAGCAAGCTTGCACCCTGACTGTTTCAAAATCCGGCCAACTTTGGCGCAACAAGTTTGTTTGGATTTGGCGAGCCACTTCCAACTCGTTTTGCATCTGCTTGGCTAAATCCAGAGTGCGCTGGTATAGCTTAGCTTGAGACAGGGCCAGAGCAGCTTGAGCTGCTACACCTTCTATTAACTCTATATCTTCTGCCGACCAAGGGTTAGTGCCGCCAATCTGGCACAAAGCCAGTACCGCCAGCAATTCTTGCTGGTAAGTCAGGGGGACGGCAATCTCAACCGAGTTACCGTCCCCCCCACTGTTTTGGTTCACTTGAGTTTGGCGGCTGGCTACGGCTTGAACCAGCAAATTTTCATCAAAAGAAAAGCTGCTGGCTTCAGAGGTTTGGGCTTGGTAGGGGAAGGTACTCGGCAATAGTCGATCGGCTTCTACCGGCCGCAGCATACAATAGTTGGCTTCAAAAGTTTGGCCTACGGTTTGAACAATAGTTTGTACCATACTAGAGTAATCTAGCGACCCGCGAATCACGCTCATCACCTCATTGAACAGAGATTCCTTGCGCAAAGCGCGGCGCAGTGCAACACTGCGCTGCTTGTAGTATTTGTAAGTTTCTGAGGCTTGATTGATCACCAATTTGAGTTCTTCTGGATTCCACGGTTTGGTGATGTATTTGAAAACTTGACCTGAGTTGATGGCCTCGACCAAATCTTCAACATCGGTGTATCCCGTTAGCAGAATCCGAATCGTATCGGGAAATCGCTCGACAGTTTTCCCCAAAAACTCGGTGCCGTTCATTTCTGGCATCCGCTGGTCAGATATAATCACCGCCATCTCGCCCTGTTGGTCTAGAACTTCCAGGGCGCTGAGGGCGCTATCTGCTTTGTAAACTTGAAAGTCGCGTCGAAACGTCCGGTACAATAAATCCAAGTTATCGGGTTCGTCATCGACTACCATCAATTTCAGCTTGCTTCCATCTCCCCGACTCATCTTTCTTCCCCCTTGAAAACCCCCACCATAGCTGTATTCAGCAAGGTGGCGGGAGGAAAAGGGGGGCTGGATATATGCAACATATCAGTTACGTCAAGTTGAGTAAAAGAAACCCGTTTTACCTTAAGGTGAGCATTCCTTTCGCACCATCTGCTCGCACAACAGATGAGAGGCTTTTGATACTGTAACCCGCCTCGGTAGGCCGCTTCAATAGGGAAAATTCCCGAGTCAGCTTTCGTGCTTTGATAGGAGCAACGACCGTGTTAGCAGTCGCTACTTTTATAAACACACCAGCCTCCCAAATGACTAATTAATGCTCTGATTGCAGAGCTCTTAAGTAGCTGCCCGCTGTCCTCGGTGTGATTTTTAACACTTACTACTAACTCCTGTATCGCTACCTGAGTGCGGTCAAAACCGGCTGTATTTCAAGCCCCACTTTACCCGGAGGGTTAGCGGTGGGTTGTTGGCGCTATTCCCTACATCTTTGCCGAATCAAACTTGATTGTTGCATTCTAGTCCCCCTAATCTCTGAACTTTTTGCAGCAAGCATATTACTACTGCCGAATCAAGTTAATCTTTCTGCCAGTCTGAGCTTAGCAGAACGAGAGCGGGGATTTCTAGCTACTTCTTCGGATTGCGGCCCGATCGGCTTTTTTGTCAGTACCTGCAAACTGGGTGTTCCTCTGAGTTGGTGCTTGACCGGTCGGTCTTCGAGACTGTGAAATGTAATGATTCCGATTCTCCCACCTGGTTTTAACCACCTTGGCGCTTGCTGGAGGAAAGTTTCTAAAGAAGCGAGTTCGGAGTTGACAGCTATCCTTAAAGCTTGGAAGGTACGGGTGGCTGGATGAATTCTGCCGTTGCGCTGCTTGGGGGGGAAGCTGGAGGCGATCGCCCCTGCAAGTTCTGTTGTAGTTTGAAAAGGACGCCCTTGCACAATCCGCCTCGCGATGCGCCGCGACAGTCGCTCCTCGCCGTACTTGTAAATAATATCTGCTAGTTTAACTTCTTCCCAGTGGTTGATAATCTCTTCTGCCGTCAAAGATTGCTGCTGGTTCATACGCATATCTAGTTGAGCTGGGTGGCGAAAACTAAATCCTCGTTCCGGTGTATCGAACTGAGCCGAGCTGACGCCCAAGTCTGCTATGATACCATCAAATTCGGCCTCTGGGGACTGATATTCAGCAAAATTGCCGTGCCAAAACTCAACGGGCGAGTTGGCAAATCGGGCTTGGCAAAAACGGATGGCTTGTTCGTCGCGGTCGATCGCCACCACTGTAACATCAGCCGCCGCCGCTAAAATCAAACTCGTGTGTCCGCCGCCCCCAAGCGTCGCGTCCAAATAGTGCCCGCCTGGACGCACTGCTAAACCCGCAATTAATTCTTGACCCAAAACCGGAACGTGATAGGTGTCAATACTGACATCTAATCCAGGGGTATCCTTCTCAGAGAGCTCGATATCCTTCATAATCATAAAAGCCAAACAAAAATCAACAATAGCTAGTAATCATTAATTCATTTAATTATGTCAAGAATTGAGACTAGAACCGAACCGATGGTGCTCAACATGGGGCCGCACCACCCATCCATGCACGGGGTACTCCGGCTAATCGTCACCCTAGACGGGGAAGACGTGGTGGACTGCGAGCCTGTTTTGGGCTATCTGCACCGCGGGATGGAAAAAATCGCCGAAAATCGCACCAACGTGATGTACGTGCCCTACGTGAGCCGCTGGGACTATGCGGAGGGGATGTTTAACGAAGCGGTGACAGTCAATGCGCCGGAAAAGTTGGCGAATATTGCTGTCCCCAAACGGGCGAGTTACATTCGAGTAATCATGCTGGAGTTGAACCGGATTGCTAACCATTTGTTGTGGTTGGGGCCGTTTTTGGCGGACGTGGGGGCGCAAACTCCTTTTTTCTATACTATGCGCGATCGCGAGATGATTTTAGATTTGTGGGAAGCAGCCACAGGTTATCGCATGGTGAATAATAACTATTTCCGCATCGGCGGAGTTGCCGCGGATTTGCCCTACGGTTGGGTTGATAAGTGCCAAGATTACTGCGATTATTTCGTTCCCAAAATTGACGAGTACGAACGTTTAATTACCAACAATCCAATCTTCCGCCGCCGGATTGAAGGCCTGGGTACTATTTCTCGCGAAGAAGCGATTAACTGGGGACTTTCCGGCCCCATGTTGCGCGCTTCCGGCGTTAAGTGGGATTTGCGGAAAGTTGACCATTACGAATGTTACGACGACTTCGACTGGGAAGTTTGTACCGAAGCTGCTGGCGATTGTTTGGCCCGGTATGTGGTGCGGATTCGGGAGATGCGCGAGTCGGTTAAGATTCTCTATCAAGCCTTGAAAGGACTCCCCGGTGGCTCTTACGAGAATTTGGAAGCGAAGCGACTCGAAAGCGGGCCAAAATCTGAATGGAATGGTTTTGACTATCAGTTTATTGGCAAAAAAGTTGCGCCGACTTTTAAGATTCCGAAGGGCGAACATTATGTCCGCGTTGAAAGTGGCAAGGGTGAGTTGGGGATTTATATTATCGGGGATGATAGTGTGTTTCCCTGGCGCTGGAAGATTCGGACTGGGGATTTTAATAATTTGCAGATTTTGCCTCACATTGTGCGCGGCGTGAAGATTGCCGATTTGGTGGCGATTTTGGGGAGTATCGACATTATTATGGGCTCGGTTGATAGGTAGGTTTGGTCGGTTTTTATCTGATAAATTAACCCGGTTTTTTTGTGGAACCGGGTTAATTTTTTTAAACAGGAGATAAACGCGGATAGATATCGATTAATTTTGCTATTAACGTAGCTAAAATGTACCTTTTTTCTCTCTTCTCTCTTCCTCTATGCCCTCTGCGGTTAATAAAAAAATTCTCTTCTTCATAAATGAAATAACATCAACTTTGATTCGATAAATTATGAAAATTCAGCAATCAGATATCAATGACAGCAACCCGGAGCTCTGCGCTTTAATCTGCGAAAGAATTGCCGCCAGCCCCCAGCAGCGTATTACTTTTGCTGAATATATGGACTTGTCATTATATCATCCGCAGCACGGATATTATAATAGCGATCGCCAGTCGATCGGCAAACAAGGCGATTTTATCACGTCGTCTCATTGGGGTGCTGATTTTGCGGAGGTTTTGGCAGAGCAGTTTGTGGAAATGTGGGAATTGCTCGGCAAACCTCATCCTTTTACTGTCGTAGAAATGGGGGCGGGGCGGGGAACTTTCGCCGAAAATGTACTGCAATATCTGCAACGGCAATATCCCGATTTATTTCATATTTTAGAATACATTATTATTGAAGTTTCCCCTGTACTCCAAGCGGAACAGCGGCAAAGGTTAGCCGAAATCAAGTTTATTAAGTGGTGCAATTGGGAGGAGATAGTTAATAACTCAATTGTCGGTTGTTTTTTTTCTAATGAGTTAGTTGATGCTTTACCCGTGCATCAAATTATTCTGGAAGAAGGGCAAGTGAGGGAGATTTACGTGACCGCAGAAATACAAAAAAGTCTACAAGAAGAAATAAATTTTATTGAGGGAGTTGGCGAAGTTTCCACGCCTAAAATTGCCGAATATTTGGATTTTGTGGGCATCGATTTGTCGGCAAATGTTTACGGGGATGGTTATCGCAGTGAGGTAAATTTGGCGGCTTTGGACTGGATGAGTACAGTTGCTCAAAAGTTGCAGCGGGGATATTTGTTAACTATTGATTATGGTTATCCGGCGCACCGCTATTACAATCCGAGGCGCAGGGAGGGAACGCTACAGTGTTATTATCGCCACCGATATCACAGCAATCCTTATATTAATGTGGGGCGGCAGGATTTAACGGCTCATGTTAATTTTACGGCGCTGGAAAGGCAGGGTAAATTGTGCGGTTTGGATACGGTGGGGTTCACTCAACAGGCTTTGTTTTTGATGGCCTTGGGTTTGGGCGATCGTATTGCTTCTTTATCAACAAATGATGCAGAAGTATTGGATGTGGCAACGTTTTTGCAGCGCCGGGAGGCTTTGCATCAATTGATCGATCCGATGGGTTTGGGGGGTTTTGGGGTTTTGGTGCAGTGTAAAGGGTTGAAGGAGGAGGAGAAGGGGAGAATATTGAAGGGTTTGATGGTGCCTGATTAATTATTTTGTGGAAATGTACCTGCTCTCATATTGAGGAACGATATAGGCTTTGCCTGTGAGAACGTTGTCCTCCTCTGGCTAGATGATGATTCAGAAATTCTCCCCATAACATCACGTTAGTTCGAGGAGGCGTTGAGTAGAAGGAAGGATAAAGGCTCTACGCCGCAGGCTTTCGAGTAGGGTAAGCCCGATCGCACTTTATCCTTATCCCCAGCCCTGTACCAAAACCCCAACCCACTCCTATGCGACGTTTTTTTCGTGAAAACAGCCTCAGTCTTGTCATGTTTGGGCTGTTCTTTTTCTCACTGGTAGGTCAAATCCTCACGGGTCATCGCGACTACAGTCAAGAGCTAAAAGACCACAAGCAGCCCCCGATTGGTGTTGTTGAGTATCTTGGAAGCGGTCACTTTATCGAAGCGGTCTTTGAAAACTGGGAGAGCGAGTTTCTTCAGATGGGGATGTACGTTCTGCTGACGGCCTTCCTGTGTCAGAAGGGTTCCCCGGAGTCAAGGAAGCCTGAGGGAGAAGAGGCAGTTGATGCTGAGCCTGGAAATCAAGAGCTGAATCCGAAAACTCCCTGGCCGGTTCGTCAGGGAGGCTTGAGTCTCAAAGTTTACGAAAACTCTTTGACTCTCGCACTTTTTCTGCTCTTTTTTCTCTCCTTTGCGCTTCATGCGGTGGGAGGGGCGAAGGAATACAGTCAAGAGCAGATACAACACGGCGAAAAGCCTGTCTCAGCTATAGAATACCTTGGCACTTCACGCTTTTGGTTCGAGTCGTTTCAAAACTGGCAGAGTGAGTTTCTGTCGATCGGCACACTGGCGGTTTTGTCTGTATTCTTGCGCCAGAAGGGTTCGCCCGAATCCAAACCAGTCGATCGCCCGAATGACGAAACTGGAAAAGATTGACAAAGCCTTTTGGGACGTTTAACTGCTACTTGAATTAGTAGAGCTAGGTAAAATAAATCGGTGTTGACAGCGACATCATCATTCGTTTAAAACTACTCTTTTAGATAGAGGTATCCATATTTTTTGTTTTTTAGAATTACCTATAACTTGCAAGTAAATACCATTAACAAAACAGGTTTGGCAAGTTTTTTAACCTGTAAACAAAAGGAAAAAGTTGATTAAAAAGGAGTTGCATCATGACAGATACAAGCAAGCGTGGATTCGCTTCAATGGATGAGGATAAACAGCGGGAAATTGCCAGCCAAGGCGGAAAAGCTGCCCACGAACAAGGAACAGCACATGAGTTTACTTCCGAGGAAGCGAGAGAGGCTGGTCGCAAGGGTGGTGAAACAGTCAGCCAAGATCGGGAGCATATGTCAGAGATCGGTCGCGAAGGTGGCAAAAATTCTCACAAAAACGATAAATAGCTCTTGAGTCCGTCCCCTTATTCTTGTCCAAACGAGTCTAGAAGTTTCAATCCGTATTGGAACTTTTAGACTCGTTTGGGGGGTTTTGGGGTTTTGGTGCAGTCGAAGAGGTTGAGGGAGGAGGAAAAGGGGAGAATTTTGAAGGGTTTAATGGTGCCTGATTAGTGATTAAAAGTTTAATTTCCACTAATCTCCACCAGTGGTTCACCTGCTTTCAATATCTCCAAAGCTTCAGGTAATGTTGCACTCAAAATCTCTCGCAACCGAGCGTTTGATGTATTGCCGCACGTCAACCAAATAATCTGTGGCGGTGAACCAAGGCGATCGACCAAATCAACAAAGTCACTATCTTTAGTCATTACGATAACTCCCTGCGCTCTCGATGCCTCAAAAATTTCAGGATCTTCGGCATCTCTCAAGCCAATCTCGCGCAAGCCTACTGCTGTGACACCAAATGTGTTTGTAATCCAGGTTGCGATCGCCGGTGACAGATGTGCATCTACCCAAATTATTGTCATGCAACCAATACCGGATGATTGAGTTTGCGCGAAGCATACAAAAGAGATGCTCTCAGATCGTCTGCTTCAAGATCGGGCATTTCTTCTAGTATTTGTTCCGCACTCAAACCAGCCACAAATAAGTCCAGTACGTCTGATACCCGAATTCTCATGCCGCGAATGCAAGGGCGACCGCCACACTGTCTAGGATTAACCGTGATTCTTGCGAATAGCTCCGACATTAAAGTTAGCTCCTACAACGCTTAGTTATAGTATGAATGAGTGCGAGCGTAATTGTCAATAACTTGATTCCCATGATTATTAACTAATTAAGCTGTACCAATTACTTTTGTCATCACTTAAGCGCACTGACTCAGTGGTGGAAATTTCCATTTTCCTGAATATAAAGTAGATGGCAGCTTTAAACAATAGGCAGCAGGAATCACCTCAATTAACCACCAATTAAACATATCTCGTTGGGTCGCAGCAAAACCACAAATGGCATCCCCAGTAATGGCATTGTACAGAATATCTAAGATGGCATTCTAGGCTATTTTGGTGTTGAGTGTTTGCAGCAAGCCGTAGAAGATATTATAAGCTTCGTCAGTAGCTTGATATTTTCCAATTTTGTTGATATTAGGAAACAAGGTATCTGCCCAACTTTCTGGGATTTCACAACTATCTTTCAGCCAACAAGATACAATTCCTTCAACGATATCAGCTTTGTGTTCTTCAGGAAAGTAATGTTTAATAGTCGGTTTAGCTGCTAATGCTATTCCATAAGCCATATAGACGTATCGCTGATGGGATATTGGATCATTAGGCATTCCAAAGGCTGTCATTACTTCTACAAAGGCTTCTTCTACATTGCACTTTCCACCTCGTTCGTATAAATCGTCATATTTTCTGTACCAAACAGTCTGAAGAGTTTGCTGTAATTGCTCTGGAATATCTGAGTTGCTGGGCAATTTAAAATCGGTATAGTGACCTATGTCAAACACGAACATTGACTTTTCTTCGTTATGTATTTGAATTTTTTAGAGCGATAGCTATCGCTCCCTCTTAAAATTCTAAGTAGTAGTCAGAATCGGACAATTTATAGAGACGAATATAGTCTCTGCCGTAATTTTGCAATGTCTGGCTCGTGACAGGCTCAAATTTCTGCAATGCACCACTTTGTTCTAACTTACCTTTGATCCAGCGACCTAGAATTTTTAAGTCTTTCTTGGATCTAAAGTTTTTGTAATAATCGCCTTGAGTGCGACAGGGAAAATTTGAACCATCATCAGTATAGGCGGTAAAATCCCCCTGGGGATAAACAGGATTATTTGTTGTTTCTGTATCTACTATAATCTCAACTTCATACCAATCTCTAGGGATAACCTTCCCGGTCGATTTACTTTCTCTTCCTTTTCCGAAAAAAGCATTGAGATTGGATTTTTGCTGAACATCAACCCTGGATAAAGATATATCCACATAGGGCGTTGCGGGAGTTATGGCAGGTAGGGACATTAAGTTACCTCACTTCACTAAAAAGTTAATGTTAATTGTAATGGCTGTTGTGATGCCTCTAATTCTGCGTGTTGTAAGCGTTCCTTAATTGACATCATTTGCAGTTTTTGATTTAAATTGTATAAATCCACTTTCGGATAATTCCCTTTAAATAGCGGAATCAGAGATTCAACAACGTCAACTATTCCATCTGGCGGAACTGCATTGCCAATTTGTCTTCTTACTTCAGTAATAGAACCTTCAAAAACAAAATCATCGGGAAATGTTTGCAACCTAGCTCTTTCACGATTTGTCAATGAACGGGGTTCGGGATAATGATATCCCCAAGTACCGCCACCACCACCAGCAATAATTGTAGCACAGGGTTTATCTGGATGAATTCGCCGATAAACGTGACTGATCATGCCTTTTACATAGTATGGACTATCCTTAGGAATATCAGTAAAATTCCCTCCGGGGTTAATTAGACTCAAAATTTCAATGGTTCGAGGCTGAATTTTCTGATGTTCCTGATTATATTCCACTTTTTCCACATTTTTGAGTGCTTCACCTGCTGTGCGATAGGGATGTTCACGATTTTGACCATATTTGGGCTGAGGATGCACAAAATTAAATCCTGTATCCATCCGAATGCCAACTAATAAAACTCTTTGGCGAAATTGGGGAACTCCGTAATCAGCAAAGTTGTAGAGTTTAGGTTTAACTAAGTAGCCCGGAGCGATACTTTCAAAGTCAGAAATTATTTGTTTTATTGCTTGATAATTATTTGCACTTAATAAGCCTTTGACATTTTCTGCTACAAAAGCTTTAGGCTTTTTTTTATTGACAAAATCGAGAAAATATGTATATAAATTGCCTCTGGTTCCTTCCAGGCCGGGACGTTTCCAAATCATGGAAAAGTCTTGACAAGGAAACCCTCCTATACATATTTCTGCTTTGGGAACTTCTGCAATGTCTATATTTTCTATGCTGTCGTTGACGATGACATCAGCAATGTTTCTGCTGAATGTTTTGCAGGCGTATTTATTGGAGTCGATCGCCCAAACTACTTCAAACCCCGCTTTGTGGAATGGCAAGTCCATGCCGCCACAACCTGAAAACAATGATATCAGTTGCGGTTTGGTTTTCCAGGCGATCGGCTTGAGACGTTCGATTAACATATTAGTTCGCATTAGGACAAGGGCGGGCTGGATGCCTGCACCACAAGATATTAATTATACCAAAACATCATGGTATTCGACTAATCAATTAATATTTCACTCTTCGTCATCTAATTCGATTCCCGCTTGACGCAATTTTTCTGCCAATCTTTCAGCGCGGAGTCGTTCGCGATCGCCCCGCTGGCGTTCTTGTTCTACTCGTTCTTCCGACCATAGCAACAACTCGCCTTCTGCATCCCACCACCTCAACCAACAGCCTGTCCTTCCTTCGTGGGTTCCTTCCCAAATACCTAAAAATAGGTTTAATCCCGGTATCCAATAACGTCCGTTTTCATCTGGTTTTTGCAAGTTGTAACGCTCTGATTCTAAAGCGTAAACTTCTAAATGAGCTGTTTTCGCTCGGAATATGACGTATCGGGGGACTTTGATTACTTGCTCGTAAAAAAACCACTTTCCCACCCGCGAGGTAAATTCAACCGAGTATTCTTCTCCATAGGTTTCTGAAAGAAATTCCATCACGATTTGGGGGATGGTTCCTTCTGTATGTGGCGTGTAACTGCGGCGAACTTGCGAGACATTTTTTGGATTGACGGGTTTGACGTACATCCAATCTGGCGCTTTGCAGATAATACGCTGTTCGTCGCTGCTTGAACCTGGGAAACTTATGCCGGCACACAAGGCAAAGTTGGAAACAATTAAGGCATCCTGCATTAATTCGGGAAATGCTGTTAGCGGCTGGCGCAAAGCTGCGGCTAATAATGGTTGGCTTTCGTCTTCCACGGGATCGTCTGGTAGTTGAAAATCTTCTGGTAGTAGCGGCCAGGTGATTGTGAGTTTTGTTTCTGGGTTTTTAGTTGCTACAGACATAGTTTATCAGAGGTTAAATGTTTTAATGTTTAAATTATATCTTTTGGTTTTTGGGATTAATGTTAATGGCTTAATGACGAGGCAGAGCCTCTGGATATGCGTTACCAGGCAGAGCCTGGTAACGAGAGGATTGGAATTCAAAGTCCCCCTTATTAAGGGGGATTTAGGGAAATCTAGACTGTGCTAAAACCGAGAGTTCTAAGGGTTGTTAATCTTCTGCTGTAGTTCGCTGGTCATGGCTAGTAGTTCTGATTGGGCGATCGCACTTTGTTCACCACTCGCCAACCACTTCAATTGTACCGTCTCGTTTTCAGCTTCCGCATCTCCCAAAACTAAACACGCAGCGGCGCCCCTTTGAACTGCTCTTTTAAACTGTTTACTGAAAGGACTGCCGCTCAAATCCATCTCTACAATAAACCCCGCACTCCGCAATTTTTGAGCTAACAAGACGGATTGCTGTTCTGCTTTTTCACCCCTGGATACCAAATAAAAATCCAACTTTGGCGCGGGCAATGGTTGCAACTTTTGTAGCAGAATAATCAGCCTTTCCATACCCATTGCCCAACCGACTGCTGCGGTATCTGGGCCGCCCAATTCCTTAACTAAACCGTCGTAGCGGCCGCCTCCGCAGACTGTTGCTTGCGCTCCCAAATCGTCGGAAATAATTTCAAATGCTGTGTAGGTATAGTAATCTAAACCGCGCACTAATCTGGGATTTAACTGATAGCTGATTCCTAAATTTGTGAGCATTTGCTGCACTTGCTCGAAGTGCGATCGCGATTCCTCACCCAAATAGTCCAAAATACTCGGCGCACCAGCTACAACTTCTTGAGTTCGTTCATTTTTACTATCCAAAATCCGCAGAGGATTGCGAGTCAAGCGGTCTTGGGAATCGGCATCTAATTCGGATTTGTGCGGTGTAAAATAATCGATTAATGCTTGCCGATAATTTTGTCTGTCTTCCTTGTTTCCGACAGAGTTAATATCGAGTCGCAAATTTTTTAAACCGATAGTTTGCAGGATATCGCAGGCGATCGCAATTACCTCGACATCCGCACGAGGATTCGCACTCCCCAAGACTTCCACGCCAATTTGATTAAACTGCCGCTGTCTTCCTTCTTGCGCGCGTTCGTAGCGAAACATCGGCCCCGCATACCACAGACGCTGCACGTCACCAGCCGCGTACAAACTGTTTTGAATAAAAGCTCGGACGACTCCGGCGGTGCCTTCTGGGCGCAAAGTAGTCGATCGATCGCCTTTATCCTTAAAAGTGTACATTTCTTTGCCCACGACATCGGTCGCTTCCCCAATGCCGCGTTCAAATAAAGATGTTTGTTCAAATATCGGCGTCCGAATTTCGCGATAAGCCGCTTTTTTCAAAATTGTTCTAGCGACTTCTTCTATATTTTGCCAGTATTGAATTTCAGCGGGCAAAATATCCCGCGTTCCCGGTAAAGTTTTAATTGCACTCATTCATTTTGTTAGTCATTGGTCATTAGTCATTGGTCATGGGTCATTAATCATTGGTCATTAATCATTGGTCATTGGTATGAAAGTAACTCGTATGAAAGTTGTTAGCAAATAGCCTTTTAACTAAGCCGCTCATAACTTCTGTATTCGTTAGGTCTGTGTCCTTAACTCTTAGCTAATGACTAATAACTGCTGACTAATGACTAATGACTTAATAATTCCCAAGCTCCGTAACGATCGCCATAATAAGCCAAAATGCGATCGACCCGCTCGCGACCTGCCAAATCGAACCCTTCAGGATACTGTATCCACAAACCCCCAATTTGGCTGTCGCCGTAATTAAACCGCTGCGACTGCTGCGGAATTAAACCAGTTTGCACCCCTTCAACTTGACGCAAATGGGCCGCCACTTCGCGATACACCGCCAGCGGCAATCCAGGGCATTGAATTTGATAGCGGAGTTGTTTTTCTTGTGCCGTTTGCATCATTTCTTTGCCTGTCCCCAACCAGAACCCCTACTTAAGATACTTCTTTATCGAGCGGCCCCGGTAGAGGGCAGCAATTAATATTGTCCAAACATACCTTCCCCCACTGCAACGCCCAACGTACCAGCGTAACTCGATTGTCGGCGCGCGTCTTGTTCAAGATATTGCTAATGTGGTTGTCAACTGTACGCTTGCTAATCTCTAACTTTTCCGCTATTTTCTCATTAGTCAATCCCGCCGCTACTAACTCTACCACTTGCAATTCTCTGTCCGACAGGGTGACAGGGGTCCCAGAGACGATCCCGCTCATAAATTTTTCCTATGTCTGCATATTTACCTATCTATAATTCTAGAGGATGAGGGATGAAGTATGAAGAGAAAATTAAATTTACTGTGCTACTCTTTTGGGCCCCAAGCACCAACTCTCTTGTAGAATCGGAAAAAGTGCAAATCCAGCGCCGCCACAGCAAGACGCGCAGCCACAGCCACTTGCACTGCAGGCGAGCCGGGTGGCAGATGCTCCCTTTACCTGGGCGCATCTGACATCCGGGCAGCAAAACCCGCAGATGTTTGCACCTAAAACTAATAATAGGCCCGAACTAAACTTCACTCTTAAGGGAGTAACTGCCAGTATCAGTAGGTCTGATATTATAGGAGCAGCGATTAAAAAATAGCTGGCAATTTTTCTGGGATGGGTTAAAAATAATTATTGACCTGTCTACTGCTAGTCTAAAATCTAAAATCTAACATCTAAAATTCATATGACTTATCCTCGCGTTCTGTGTCTGGGTGAAATTTTATTTGATTGTTTAGCAGACAAACCAGGAGTATCTCTCGAAGAGGTAGAATCTTGGACTGCATATCCCGGTGGTGCTCCTGCTAATGTTGCCTGTGCTTTGGTTAAATTGGGGACGGCTGCGGGATTTATCGGTGCTGTAGGGGGGGATGAATTGGGGAATTCCCTAGTGAAGGTATTGCAAGAAGTAGGGGTGGATACCGCTGGAGTGCAGCGCCATCCAAGTGCGCCGACGCGGCAAGTTTATGTCTTGCGGAATCAAGCGGGCGATCGAAATTTTGCCGGTTTTGGCGAATTCAATACTGCGGATTTTGCCGACACCCGTCTTCTCGCTGCACAATTACCCGACGTGCTGTTTGAAAATGCCGAATATTTAGTGCTAGGCACTTTAGAATTAGCTTATCCTGAAAGTCGAGACGCGATCGCCCGAGCGATCGAACTAGCGGAACAGTACGATGTTAAAATTATACTTGACATCAATTGGCGTCCCGTGTTTTGGCCAAATCCAGACGAAGCAAAAGCGCACATTATAAAACTCTTAAAAAAAGTTGATTTTGTCAAGTTATCTGAGGAAGAAGCCGAATGGTTGTTTGCAACTACTGATGCTGGAGCTATTACCTACCGCCTCGATTCCGTAGAAGGCGTTTTGGTGACTGCGGGCGAGAAAGGTTGTGCCTATTGTCTTTCGGAAAATGAAGGAAAAATCCCCGCCTTTACAGTAGATGTTGAGGATACAACAGGTGCCGGCGACGCGTTTCTGGCTGGTTTTGTCAGCCAATTGTGCAAGGTGGGAATTAAGAGTTTAGCCACTCCAGAAATAACAAAAAAAATTGTAACTTATGCGAGCGCGGTAGGTGCGATGACAGCGATGAAACCCGGGGCAATTAGATCTCAACCAACTGCCGCTGAAGTAGAAGCTTTCTTGTATTTGTACAAACATTAGCACGCCAAACCTCTCCCCCGGAAACGGAGAGGGGGCTAAATTTGATTCAGAAACCCGCTTGCTCAAAAAAAATAACTCTTATACTAAACCCGCGTAAAAAACCCTCGATAAGACTCGGCGTTTGAACTTCCTACTATACAAACTCTCGTCCTAGCTGAAAGGAACTAAAAAATAAACAGGTATTTAAGCCAGATTTGGTATTATAGGTTTTATTGTGGGCAATTAACCGCACATCAGATGATTTCTAATTTGGCGCACGATTATGTCTAGCGGCTGCGAAGCATCTATGATAATTGCATCTTGTGGTTCTTCGAGAGTGTCTAACTGACTTAACAACAAGTCTGCTTTCATGTAGTGATTTTCGCGACTTGCTAACCGGGCTGACAATAACTGAAAAGAACCTTTGAGATAAACTATTTTCATCCGCTGTGGGTCGCGGCAGAGAATTTCGCGGTAAGATGCTTTTAAAGCAGAACAAGCCAACACGACATTTTTATTTTCTAACAGCCACCTGTCTATTGCCGCTTGCAATTGTAATAGCCAAGGAAGGCGATCCGCATCTTCTAAAGGAATGCCCCGACTCATTTTCTCGATATTAGCTGATGGGTGAAAATCGTCGGCGTCGCTGAAATCCCAATTGAGAGATTGCGCCAGCAACTTGCCAACAGTAGTTTTGCCAGAACCGGAGACTCCCATCACGATCGTAATCATGGCACCTATTTACCGAAATACTTGCAATCTCATCGAGTTGTGCGATCGACAAACCGGGTTTCTTAAGTTGCCGGATGAATTCTACCACCCTAAAAAATTCAATAAACCCGGTTTATTTTTGATTCTAGATCAAATTTCTTCCAGAGTCGGTTTAATGAAATTATAAGCCAAAACACCGATAATTCCACCAAGCACTGGGAATACAATAAACGCCCACAACTGTTGGATTGCCCATCCGCCTTGAAAAAGTGCCACACCGATACTTCTAGCTGGGTTAACCGAAGTATTGGTTACCGGAATTCCGACTAAGTGAATCAACACCAGCATCAAGCCGATGGGAATTCCGCCAAAACCGACGGGATATTTGGGATGGGTAGTACCCATGATTGTAAATAACAGAAAAGCAGTCAGTACAATTTCGGTCAAAGCTGCTGCCAAAAGTCCGTAACCAGTGGGAGAATGTTCTCCAAAACCGTTAGATGCAAATCCCGAAGCCGCCGCATCAAAACCCGGTTTTCCTGATGCTATCATGTACAAAACAAGACCGCCTAAAATTCCCCCTACAATCTGACCTCCTATATAATAAGGAAGCAAAACAGCATCGATCAGTTTGGCAACTACTAAACCGATGCTTACCGCCGGATTAATGTGGCATCCAGAGATAGGCCCGATCGTATAAGCCATGATTAAGAGGGATAGACCAAAGGCGATCGACACTCCCAAAAAACCGATTTTGTCTCCAGCTAAAACCGCACTGCCACATCCACCTAATACCAACACAAAAGTACCAAAAGCTTCAGCAACCCCAATCTTTATTTTTTTGTTCATACTCACAGTTCTCTGAAGTTTATGTTCGGTCAATTTCGCAACCCGACGAATTCTAACTCTAAAAAATAGAGTTCCAATTTCTGTCATGCAGCGTAACAATCCTAATGGAAAGCATTAGGATTGTTACGCTCTACTTTTCAGAAATTGTATGGGCTTAACTGAGAATGCGGAATTTGAAATCGATAAATTAGCTCAAACATACTCCATTCGAGGAAAAATGTCAATATTTAGCCAATTATTTGTATAAATTGTGCAATCTTCTGTATTCAATTCACAATAATTAACTTGACTTCTTGCCTAATTATGCGATCGTAATTTTACTTATTGTTGCTGATTATCCGATCGCACTTGCAGCTAAAACATCACTGCTAACCGGCTGGTACATCGGATTGGAGAAGGGGCGAAAGTCTCGCCAATCGGCGGTCATCTTGCACAGCAAGCGGAACTGTAGCGGCGTTGGGGGTTGGTTGAGGCGATCGACTTCTACGCGCACCAATTCTCGATGCTGCGAGATAATTTGAAAAAAATCCCCGCAAAGATAGCGCGGACAATAGCCTACAATCCAGCGATCTTCAGTACACAGAAGCAAAGCAGAGGAATCGTGCCGATTTTGAAATTCGTGGGCTAAATACAAAAGTTCGCCCACTTGAAGCCCATTAATCCGTTCAATTGCCGACTTTGAAAGGTGTCGCAGTGCATGTGCAAAAAAATGGATGCGGTAACGTCCATTTTCATCCGGTTCGGGACAGGGGAATACCTCAAAATTATCAGTTACCCGTTTCCCTCCGCTGCGGGCCAATAAAGCAATTGGGTCATCTTCGTGTTGAGGGATATTCAACCACTGTACAAATTCAGGGTAGTCAGGGCGCGATCGCGGCATCACTCGATTGGAAAACAAGGGAAACAGTTTCTGTGAAGTGTAAACCTTATTGAAATCAGGGAAAGATGGCAAGGGTTCAAACCCGCACTTAAGTTTAGCTTCTAGAACACCATTTGTATAATTGAACTGGTATTCTTTACCGTTAAATGTCAACTGGAGTTTAGACTAAGCACAAATTTACTCAGAAGGAGCTGAGTAGAAATTATGGTGAATTTAGAGAGAGATTCCCA
>NZ_JAUBPO010000113.1:0-22963 GCF_036700785.1 Microcoleus sp. S28C3
GGAATCTCTCTCTAAATTCACCATAATTTCTACTCAGCTCCTTCTGAGTAAATTTGTGCTTAGTCTAAACTCCAGAACTGTAGCAGGAAGCACTTGGATGTACGCTGAGTCAAAACGATTGGATATAAGTTTTGTAGGGCTGTACGTACTTCTGGGCGTGCTTGTTTCGTTTTCATGTGCTTTCCCGCTTTTCTTGTTTGTGCGGGAAAGCAAGCTGGAAAAATTAAGTGAAGTCTCAAGTTGAAAAGTTGTTTAACAGGTTAGTGCGGCGCAGCATAATAATTCAGTGCAGGCGATCGAGGTATTGTACAATTTCCGGTAAAATCACCGTTATAGGTTTGTAGTGACGACGGAAGTCCTCAGAATTTTATCGAGATTAAATTCGTCATTACAAACCAACGTGATTGTTGTCGTTTTAAAGGACATAATATTAATAGCAATTTTACTCATTTCTTGCTAAAAACTGTTGTGTTGAGTTTCGTTCCCCGGGCAAAACCTACTATTGCATTGTTGATTGAAATTGATATTACGCAATAGCATCCGAACTGGCAAGAGTCTCGAATTGCGCCAATAGCATTGCATCACCATTATTTGGAGTTCCAAAAATTTTAGGTAACTGACCTGTTTCAGCGAGAACTTGTCTCACTTCTCGGTTAGATACATCGGCTAGATTTTTGTTATTTAGAATGGCATTAACCGCAGCGATACCAACACCTTGACCAACTGCGGCGTTGAATTCCACAATTCTGCCGACAGAACAAGCAAACCCTTCAAATCCAGAACAGGGACTAACCACTGCCAGGTTAGGAACGTTTTTAATTAATGCGTGGCGAATGCCAATATTAAAGATAGGGTGTTTAAAACTCAGACTTTTAAACCATCCTAGACTGTTTGCTTTCTCGCCAATACCCGGGATGCCTCCGCGTACATCAAAATGATAGCTAAATGTTGCCAGCGCCTCATTAGCAGGTACGCCACCTAACAGCATTTGTGCGCCAGTTAAAGGTTCTACAACTCCCGTCACATTGCCCGCGTGTCTGATATAAAGCTCTGAGGCATAAGTAACAGAATTAGCCCCCAAACTCTTCAGCCAAGTTGTAATAAATAACATCTCTCTTTGCATATTAGCCGTGGGTTTGCTCCCGCTTCTAGCTAAGGCTTCCGCTTCGCTGGCGGTGACTGCGAATAAAAGCGCATTCCACGAAAGTCTTTCATTTGGAAGTATTGCTATATTTCCCTCATCTAAAATTATGCCAGTTTCAGAAAAAGATAGTTTTCTTCCTCTAAAGGAGTGGTAAGCTACAGACAGAGCCGGCGAGCGAACATCGATGTAATCGTTACCCGCCCACAGAGTTTTGAGATTGCCTTTAGTGTCCCTCATTTCTCGCCGGAGTTCTTCTGCTAGTTTGGCATCCTTGTCGGCAGCGTACAGCAAAAATTTTTGACTCTCTGCATCGGCCAGGTTGGTAAAGCGTTTTAGATAAATATAATCGAATTCTTTCAGTGCTCTTGCACTGAGTCCTTGAGTTTCAAAAACGAGGGTGACTGGAAGTTCTGAATTAGGCAGACCAAATGTTTCAAATCCCTTCAGCTTTCTCACACCAGCAGCTTGAGCTAATTCGGCATTGACAGTGGCATCAATAAATTGCTTGCCGGCATAAACTACGCCTTGAGAGGTGGTTATACTGGCAATTTTTTGGCCTGCTTTAGTGACTGATTTAATTTCTACTTTGCTGAGGAGATCTGCCCCAGCTTGTACCAGCATTTCTTTCAGCGCTGCACTGGCTTTGCGCGGGTCAAGTGCAATTGCCTTAACGCCGGATTTTTGTAAGAATTCTTTATAGATTGTCGCCGGTGAACCAAAGATATCTAACTTTAAAGATTGTTGGAGTTCTTCACTAATCTGACTTCTATCTAAATAAGCAAGACCGCCTCTTACCAAATGTCCGCCAATTCCTTCTTGCAAGCTTGCTTTCGACATCAGTAGAATTCGCGGATAACGCTTTGTTCGGCGAAGATATTCTCTGGAGGCAGAGATAACAGCTAGAACTCCTGGAACTTCATCACCAAAACAGATGACATCGTAAGAACGCAGATCCATGACCATTATTTAATAACCTCTCCTGATTTTCATCTTTTCGAGCTGGATCTCAATGTTTGCCGTCCAACTCTCTGTTTTTCCCAAATCTAGCTCGATATTTCCTGATTTTTGCGATAAATATTCACACATTTCTGGACGCAGAAACCGGGTTTTTTCCAGAAAATCTTTCGTTGAGGACGATCGAGCTCGATTGAAAAACCCGGTTTCTGAGCGTCTAAAGTCTGTCAGTCTGGTGCTCTTGATTGCCATCAGGTCAGATTATCAGGATCTATCCCCAACTCCCGCAATCGCTGAGCTAGTCGATCGGCGCGCTGCGATTCCTGTTGGGCGAGTTGCGCTGATTCTTTCACCTTTTCTTCAGGAGTCAGATAGCGTTTACCATCGGCATCATACCAATACAACCACTCTCTTGTCACCCCAGAATAATTTCCCCTTTCACAACCAATCCCCAAACCAATTTCTGGCATCCAAACTGGATGTCCTGGCTGTAATTCATACTTCCCATTGACTAACTTATGTACTTCTAAACGGGGTTTACGGCGGCGGCGGGAAGAATAAATGACGTAATAAAGTACGCCTAAAGCTTGATATTCCTCCAACTTTGTGCTGTATTCCTTGCGATAAGTTGGGGAAACTACTTCCAGCACAAAAGTCGGCAAAACATTTTCATCCCAGAGCACGTAACTGGGGCGCAATTCTTCATCATAAAACCTTTCTACACCTAAACTCAAGAAAGCATCTGGCACAATGGCAGGTTTATCGGGGTGATAATAGATACCCATATCTATGCCAAAAAACCAGTCCATGCGTTCTGACCAAAGTATCAACAAGATTGCTTTTAGCAATCCCGGTATTAATTCTTGCAGTTCGTTATCCACAGGCGTTTCATCTGAGTCTGGTAGTTCATCGGCGGAGGGCAAGTTCCTCGGCAAGTTGTACTGTAACATTGCGGCTTTCCTCAAAACTCACTAATATTATACCGTTGATTTGTTTGGCAATAGTATTTATTGAACGAACCGCCAAGACGCGAAGGAAGAGAAGAGAAGATGATAGGTAATTTTGACTTAGTTAATCTGAAGTAATTTTTGTAAAAGATTTGCTGGGACTTACGCGATCGACTATACTAAGGCTAACGATTCGGTTCTAATGGGGAGCAGCCATTAGAGGAAACGGGGAAAGTTCGGTGCAAGTCCGGCGCTGTCCCGCAACTGTAATGAAGGTCATGTCGCTTTCTAAGTCAGGATGCCCGCCGATGTGTTGGTTTAGATTGTCTCATCTGCGAGGTTCAGCATGAAGGCCGGAAATCGGAAATTGGTCAGCTTGGGATTGATGGCTGGCTTGAGTTGTTATATTGTCTTGGGCTCGGCAACGCCCGCCGCAGCTATGCACATTTCGGAAGGTTTTTTACCGGTGCAATGGGCTGCGTTTTGGTGGATTGTGGCGCTGCCTTTTTTTGCCTTTGGGTTGCGTGCGATCGCCCGCATCACCAAAGAACACCCGGAACTTAAACTGCTGCTAGCTTTAGCCGGTGCGTTTACTTTTGTACTTTCTGCTTTAAAAATTCCATCGGTAACGGGGAGTTGTTCTCACCCAACAGGTACGGGTTTGGGTGCGATTTTATTCGGCCCTTCGGTGATGGCGGTACTCGGTGCTTTAGTGCTGCTTTTTCAAACGTTACTGTTAGCGCATGGTGGGTTGACAACGCTGGGAGCGAATATGTTTTCGATGGCGATTGTCGGCCCTTTCGCTGCCTATTTTATCTATCAATTGCTGTTGCGAACTGGTAGCCAGCGGGCGGCAATTTTTTGTGCGGCGGCTTTGGCAGATTTGCTGACTTATGTGACGACTTCGATTCAATTAGCATTAGCTTTTCCCGCAGCAAGCGGCGGTTTTATGGCTTCGTTTATCAAGTTTGCTGGCATCTTTGCTATCACTCAAGTACCCCTGGCTATTAGTGAGGGATTGCTGACTGTATTAGTGTGGAATTGGCTGCATTCTTACGGGAAGCCGGAGTTGGAAACTTTGAAATTATTGAGACAGGAGTCATAAGCAGTGAATCAAAAACCTACAAAAAATCACCAATCCATTTCGCGGCAAAATTGGCTGTTGGCTGGCGCAGTGATGGTTTTGGCAGCGTTTCCTCTCGTTTTTGTGCGAGGTGAATATGGCGGTGCCGATGACCAAGCTAAGAAAGCAATTACGGAAATTCAACCGGATTATAAACCTTGGTTTAATCACTTGTTTGAGCCGGCTAGCGGAGAAATTTCAAGTCTATTGTTTGCGTCTCAAGCGGCAATCGGGGCTGGCGTAGTTGGGTACGTCATTGGGCTGTATAAGGGGCGATCGCAGCGACAAAAATCTGATGATGAATAGCCGTCGGAATGAACCATCAGATTGACAGTTTGGCTTATACAAATCGCTTGCGCGGGTTGCCGCCAACTCACAAATTATCTTTTGCGATCGCCCTTTTAATTCTGTCTCTGGTTTCTGGGGCGATCGTCCAGTTGTCGATCGCCCTTTGGTTGGCCGTCTGGATCGTCGTCTATGCGGGTATTCCGGGGGGACTGTATTTGCGGTTGCTGTCGCTACCGTTGATGTTTTTGCTGACAAGTTTGCCTGCTTTGGCTATGAGTGCGGTTGCCGGCGATCGTATCCCCGCAATTCAGTGGGATATCTGGCAAGGTTGGGGCATTAGCATCGGCACTTTTTATCTCTATGTGAGCCGCACCGGGATATACCAAGTGAGCTTGCTATTTGCCCGCGCCTTCGCATCGACAAGCTGTATGTATTTCATCCTCTTGACGGTTCCATTTACCGAAATTTTGCAGATTCTCAGACAATTACGCTGTCCAGAGTTAGTCACAGAACTGCTATTACTAATGTATCGGTTTATTTTTAGCTTATTGGCGATCGCCGATGAACTTTGGATTGCCCAAAACTCCCGCTGCGGCTATCGCACTTGGAAACTGGGAATGCGTAGTTTAGGCATTTTAATCGGGCAATTGCTTCAGCGAACTTTGGAAAACTACCGTCAAGTCTCACTGAGTTTAGCGTCGCGCGGCTTTAATGGAGAACTGCGCGTTTGGAATTCTTCCCCTTATAAACCTTCGCGAAGATATACATTGGAAGCCGTGTTTGGTTGCACGGTTTTAACCATTTTAAGCGCAGTATTTCAACGCTAAATTTATTCTTGGGACTTAGCATGGGGGCCCAGAAACCGGGTTTTTTACGAAAATACTTCGTTAGAGCATCGCAGATGCAGTAGAAAACCCGGTTTCCGATCGCCGGTGGGTAAGTCCTATTGTTGATAATTCTCGTATTATCGTTAGTTTAGCGGGCTAGATTTGAATAAGGGCGATCGCACTTCCTGCAACAGCTATTACAAATATGACTTTTATGAACTTAATTAATGAATTATATGAATTGACGTGAACAGTAGTTGAATGAATAATTACAGTATCAAAATACCGAAAAAAAAAATCATGTATCAAGATACTAACAAAAGAAACAGCCCGCCGCCCATTGTTTTTATTATTGCCATCGGCTTAATTGGGTTTGGCGCCTACAAGTTCCTTCCCGGTTTATTGAATGCCAAAACTTCAAATACACCTACATCTACACCGGCAACGAGCGCATCGGGAGCGATCGCCAATCGCATCAGTTTAGGAAATCAGATATTGCTGACATCCCAAACAACAGCAGCAAAACAAGCAGGAGTTCAAGCTTTTGCTGATGGAAATTACCAAACTGCAGCCGAATATTTTCAGAAATCGCTGCAACAAAATCGCAACGACCCGGAAACCATAATCTATTTCAATAATGCCCGAGCCAGCAATGGTTCTTCCTTAAAAATTGCTGTCAGCGTCCCCATTGGTAGCAACCCCAATGTCGCCCAAGAAATCCTTCGAGGTGTTGCCCAAGCTCAGGATGAAATTAATACTAGCGGTGGCATCAACGGCGCAGAACTGCAAGTAGAAATAGTCAACGATGACAACAGTCCAGAAGTGGTCAGAGAAGTTGCAAAAACATTGACAAAAGATCAGAATATACTAGCAGTAATTGGACACAATGCTAGCAACGCATCTCTCGAAGCTGCTCCGATATATCAGCAAGAAAAACTGGTAATGGTGACACCGACGAGCTTGGCCAATAATCTATCAGCTTTTGGCAGCTACATATTTCGGACAGTACCCAATATTAGCTTAATGGCCGCTCCTTTAGCAGAATATGCAGTCAAAACAGCAGGCAAAACTAATATTGCCATTTGTTACGACTCCCAAGCACCCGATAACATCTCCTTTAAAGATGAATTTGTGGCCTCTCTTACTGCTGCTGGAGGCAAATTAGTTCCGACTGTTTGCGACTTTTCAATCCCTTCTTTTAATTCCGAAAGTGCGATCACCGATGCTGTCAGCAAAGGTGCACAAGGATTGATGGTAGCACCCCACGTCGATCGCATTGACCGTGCGATTTCTCTGGCTCGCATCAATCGAGGCAAATTGCCACTCTACGGCAGCACCACAATGTACACCATTCAAACATTAAAAGACGGACAAAGTGACGTTAACGGCTTAGTATTGCCCGTTCCCTGGCATCCTGAAACTAATCCCGGTAGCCGTTTCCCAGAAAATTCCCGCCAGCGTTGGGGAGGAATTGTGAATTGGCGAACAGCAACGAGTTTTGATGCGACTCAAGCTGTCATCGCTGGCTTGCGGCAAAGCAATACGCGGGAAGGGTTGCAACAAGCACTCAGAAATACGAGTTTTTCAACACCGGGAGCCAGCGAGGATGTGAAGTTTTTGCCCACGGGCGATCGGGCGGGTAAGCCGATTTTAGTGCAAGTTAAACAAGGAGGAAGCACTGGCTATAACTTTGTCCCGCTGCGGTAAGTTGGTTAAGTGCGATCGCACTCCCATCTTGCACATTCTCAACAGCCTTTCAGGGGTGGGATCTCCTGCCCACCCCACCTGAAAATTCCCTCTTTGTGGAACAGGCATCTTGCCTGTTTATTAACATGATTAAAATCTACTTTTCTGTTGAATTAGCAAAATTTTTAATATAAACTAAAATGAGTAGATTAAAGGAGAGCGTTGTATATGATCGCGCCAGTTGAAACCAAAACCTACACGGCTGAGGAATATCTAGAATTGGAAATCAATTCTCAGGATCGGCATGAATTTATCCATGGGGAGATTGTTCTGATGGCTGGCGGCACACCGGATCACAATGAAATTACCACTAATTTAGTTGTTGCGCTGAAGCTGGCGTTAAAAGGGAAACCATATCGGACTTTTAGTTCGGATCAGCGGCTGTGGATTCCCCAGCTTAATAATTATACTTACCCGGATGTGATGGTGGTTGCAAAACCGATCGAGCTGCAATCTGGACGGACGGATACAATTACGAATCCGCTGCTGATTGCTGAGGTGCTGTCTAAAGGTACTAAAGCTTATGACCGCGATGAAAAGTTTGCTGCCTATCGCAGTATTCCTAGTTTTCAGGAGTATTTATTAATCGATCAATATCGGCTACGGGTGGAACAATATTCTAAAACTGATGCGAATAAGTGGATTTTTTCGGAATATAGCTGTATGGGCGATCGGCTCAGTTTAACATCTGTTGCTGTGGAAATTTCGCTTGCCGATTTGTATGAAAATATTGAGTTTGGTGAATAGGCGGACGGTTTTTTGTCAAATGTTCCAAATAGTGGTAATATTCGCGTATATCGATCGGCTCTGATGAAAAACAGCCATCAGACGCAAGGGGGAAAGTTCGGTGCGAATCCGGCGCTGTCCCGCAACTGTAATGAGATAATTGCATCTCTGAGTCAGAATGCCCGCCGATTTGTTTACCTGTTGTTTTTCATCTGCGAGGTATGGATGATGGTGAGTTCAATATTTTTACAAATAATCTGCTGTTGTGCTCCGTTTGCCGATCATCGACAATAACGAAATTTTAGGCAGCGGGAAACAAAAAAAAATGCGAATCGAAGATAGTGTTTGGCAGGGTAGTTTTGGCTACTGGCAAAACTTGTTTATTCACCAGAATATTTTGTCCATCGGACATACTGCTTGGAATGGCTTTTTGCATCGAGGACGAGGCTTGGTTGCTTGCAAAATCAATACTCCCATTAACGGCTCTGTGAATTGGAGCGTAGATACTATCAAGTACGATCTGCAATTTATTTCCCAATTGTACGCAACTGCTTATTTGCAACAACTAGAACTAGAGGAAAACACTGTTTCAAATCTGCTCTCTATCATTGCTAGCTACGAGCCAAAGGAAGCAATTATATTTTTGTCAATCGCCAACGGTCAGATTGATATCAATTTGTTGCAAAACTTGGCAATTTCTCCTGTTGAGTGCTATGAACAGGTATGCAAGCGCTGGGAAGAATTTCAACTCTGCCCGAAATCCTAAAACTTACTAAATTTTCCGAATGTCGAAGCCAAAATCAATCGAAATTTCCAAGGTAACTCGCTACCAAAATGCAGCGCTTAATTACTATTTGGGCCTGACAGATTCGCCCTACCTTCACTACGGCTATTGGGAAACCCTGCCTGTGCCCGCTGATGAACTAACACTCGCGCGATTGCGCATCGCTCAGCAAGCTTATACTGTAAAACTGTTGGATGCGATCCCCAAAGGCACTCATACGATACTCGATGTGGGCTGCGGGATTGGCGGAAATGCGGCTTATTTGCTCGATCGAGGTTTTGCAGTGGAAGGGCTCGCACCCGATCCGTTCCAACAACAGCGCTTTATTAAGTGTACGGGCGATCGCGCAATCTTCCACCTCACGAGGTTTGAAGACTTCAAAGCAACCCATTTCTACGATCTTATTCTCTTTAGCGAAAGTAGCCAGTATATGTCGGCTGTTGATATTGCTAAGGGTGCCGCCAAAATCCTCAATCAGGGTGGCTACGTGCTGCTTGCCGATATGCTGCGTTCTGATGCTAATTATAAAGAGGGAATGTTCTCTAATTGTCATGTTGTTACGGAACTTCATGCAGCATTAAAGCAGGCTGGATTCACTTTAGTAAAAACTCAGGATATTTCCGCTCATATTGTACCGACAATAGATCTGTATGTCGATACTTTCCGCAGGTATGGACTGAATACGATGATCTATGTTGCAGATTTAATTGCGATCGCAGTTCCCCCCGTCCACACATTCCTGCGCTGGATATTTCGTCGCTGGTTCAAAAAGCTCGTGGTTGAAGGATTGGAGGCAAGTCAACTTTTTGAGCAACATCTTTGTTATGAAATTCAACTTTGGCAGTTGTCAAAAACAGATGAAAACTGACACAAATACAATGGAAATTGGTAATCGGTAATTGGAGGCAGAGCCTCCGGGTATTTATTCCCAGGCTCTGCCTGGGAACAAGGCTATAAAAAATAAAAAATAACGAATATATATGTCTGAATGGATTCTCGAATTCGATCGCACTTCCTACTCATATCCCTGCGGTTCGCGAGTGGCAATTCAGGGTTTAAACCTCAAAGTCCCCGCGGGGAAACGCTGCGGGCTGATCGGTCAAAACGGCTGCGGCAAAACTACCTTTTTCCTGTTAGCAAATGGTTTATATCAACCGCAACAGGGCTTCATTCACTGGCAAGGTGAACCATTCCGCTACGATCGCAAATCTTTGATGCAACTGCGCCAACAAATCGGACTCGTATTTCAAAATCCCGAACATCAATTAGTAGCTTCGACGGTAGAAGAAGATATCTCCTATGGATTGTACAATTTAGGCTTGACAGAATCCGAAATTGCTCAACAGGTACAGCAGGCGATCGAGCAATTCGATCTAAGCGAACTCGCCCGCGAACCAATTCACAATCTCAGTTTGGGGCAGAAAAAGCGGGTGTCGATCGCCGATATCATGGTTCTCAAGCCCAAACTGCTGCTGCTAGATGAACCTACCGCCTATCTCGACCCGCGTCACATCCGACAACTGATCGGTTTACTCCAACAAATTCACAGCGCCGGAACCACGATCCTTTTAGCAAGTCACGACCTCGATTTCATCTACCGCTGGGCTGATTGGGTGTTTGTAATGGATCGAGGACAACTGATTTTAGAAGGAACACCGGAAACCGTTTTTGCCCAACGGGAGGTTTTGGAGCAATTGCAGCTTGGCGTACCGCTGGCGATCGAGCTTATGGAGCAAATAAGGGCGATCGTTGAGAAAGATGATAACTCAAAAATGCACACTTTTGAGCTGTTACAACAACAGATTTTACAAGCGCGGCGGCTGCTTTAATCCTCCATCTAACTCAACTTTACTTACGCACGTTCTGCAAATCGTTGAACAGCTTTTGGCGCAAAAGCTGCAACTAAAAAAGCAGTTGTAATGTATTTGCCCTCAGAATCATTGCTAGTTATTGTGATTGCGCCAAACACGATCGCTGCAATCAGCGCAATAAAACTCATGGCTCGCATTGTCGATTATTTTCCTTTATTACCTGGAAAATTTCGGCAAATTCCTTTCCATGTTCCGAGAAATCTGGTTTAGTTTCAAGGCTAGAAAAATGTGTCCTTTTATTGACTTCCTAAAAGGTTAAATTTTTACTAAGTCATAACTTATTTATTGCTGAAATAGGGGGAAAGAGCGATCGCACCCGCAAGCTTCATTCCCGGTTATTTAGTGAGGAGATGAATGGGTAACTGGGTGCGATAAATATATGGCTATACTTGTTATCAACAATTAACAAAAATGCCATAAGTTTATCTATTAGCTATCAGTTTTTGCTGCATCACTTCTTAATAAATAAAACTGAGATTCAAGAGCCTTTAATTCTTCTGCACCTTCTACATACTTAACATCAGTCAACAAATTATTAGCTTGCGCTTGAAGAATACGATAGGCTCCCGCTCTTTGTTTAACTGGAAATGCGTTTCCAATTGATTGAATAGCAACGATAACTCCGCCTATAATGCCAGTAGCTATCTTTTTGTCTTGCTCGTCTATTCGATCCCAGGTAGACAAAAGGGTAATTATTAAAGTAAGAACGATCGTGGTAATTGTCAAACCTCCATCCCAGTTCCGATTGATTCGTCTGAGCCGAGTCATTTCTTGAGTTAATTCCTTAACTTCCTTCTCTAAGTCTTTCCTTTTTTCCTCAAGTGAAGATCGACTTGATTCTTTAAGTTCATCCTTTAAATCTTTTGCGGTTTCTGGAATTACAGATTGAGATTGCATTTTTTCTTCTCCTCTCATTTTTAAATTTGCACCAATTTGAAGTAGATGCACCTTATGCTGAGAACAGTCAGTACAACAGATTTTACAAGCACGTCGTCCGGCTGCTTTAATCATCCATCTAACTCAAGTTTACTTACTTTTTTCCCTGTTCATAAGAATTTGGTTGAGTCTCAACGCTAGAAGAATGTGTCATTAGATTAACTTCCTAAATAATTAAAGTTTAACTAAGTCCTAACTTAGTTCGAGTGTTGTTCCCAACTATTCCATCATCTTGAAGTCCAACAGAACGCTGGAAAGCTTTTACAGCCGCTTCTGTATTTTCACCAAATACACCATCAACTGCTCCTGGATTAAATCCCCGATCGCGCAATCGCTGTTGTAGTTTGATAACGGCTGAACCTGTTGAGCTAAACTTTAGATCCACAACTTGCGAATCATTTTCTAGCTCTTCTGGCATAAATTGCAGACCTAGCTTATCGGCAACTTGTTTTCTCAAACGGGGAAGTTGACTGTACAACAAATCACCCGGACAATCAGTATTACTGAAATCTCTGTGTCCCTTAATATTAAGCGGACTAATATTGCAAGAATCACATAATGAGACACAAAGTTCTACAAGGCTCTGCCATTGCTTTTGACCCATTTGAAAAGTCATGAAATTGCCTTCATTTTCAATACCAGGAGATTGATTGCCGTTGGCTAATTTTCCTGGGTCTTGTGCTGCGTGGGCTGACTGGATACAAAACCCTTGTTTTACAGCATTTAGGGAACCATGCCGACCTTCTAGAATAAACCCTCCGGTTGTATTTAAGAAGTTGTGTCCTGAGTCTGACCAACTACGCTCATCCATGTGAGATGTTTGAATGATTCGCGCGAACCGAAGTGCGCCTTCAATTGTGCCTGTTGATGGATCGTTAGGAGGGTTTTGGTTGTCTGTATGATGGACGATGACATAACGGGGAATAGTCCTTTGGAAAGGAAATGTTCCAGGTTCTGGTGATCTGGCTCCCCATTCCGCTGCAGTTACAACTTTTGCGGTAAATGGCATAAAATATGACTCCAAATTGTTGAATTTTTAGGCTATGGCTTTGAAATAATACTCAGCCATCTGCGCGATGTAGTCAGCCCTGTCGAGTCCAACCACTATTCTTCTGGCGTTGAAGAAATCGCGTCGATCGCCAACAATGAAATCACTCAAGCCCACACCAGTAAAACTACCATCACGCATCCCCCGAACTAGAATAATGGCAGCAATTTCAGGGAGAGCGGCTTTTTCGGGATGCTCTATCAAGTTAATTCCTAGTTTGTCACTCCAGATTCGGTAGTTCCGACGACCTGTAATTTGGACAAAACCTCTTCCTTTGAAGCGAGGGCCATCACCGGGTTCAGTGTTCCCTATATCTACGCGACCTTCCAGATACCACCCATCAGATAATTCCATCATGAAGCGCCCAAAATGGGATTCATGTTCGGCAGTTGCGAAAACATAGGCAATTTGCCCCCGATCGATGACGCCATTATCGAGACATTGATTGAGGACAAGAGGCAAATTTTTCTTGGCAAAGGGGCGAATTTCCGATGGGCATTGAGCAATATCTAAAATATTATCAACGCTAGAGAAGCCACCTGGCATATCCCAAATCAGGGGTTTGCGACTAACTATTGTGATTTCTTCTGACTTCACCTTCAGCAACTCAGCCCAGGTATTGCGATCGACTTTGCCTGTTACCTTTAGTCCACCTGGGACAAATTGGCTTCTATCAGCAGGGCGCATCCGTTGAAATTGCTCCACTGCTGCCTTAGTGACAGACCCCAAAAGTCCGTCAATTTTGGCATCTTTTGGTAATACTCCCCAATCTTTCAAGCGCCTTTGTAGGATTTCGACATCATCTATCAGGTGAGGGGTATCAATAATCCCGTCATTGAGTTCTAACTCAACTTTTTCAATCGCCATATTCAAATCTCCAATTAGTAATAATGACTTTCTCTGGACTTGCGCTAGAAGCCTTGAGCATTTATGCCAGCATTTTTAATGCTCTGCGAGTTTGTGGACCGATTATTCCATCTATCCCTAACCCTTCCCGCTTCTGGAAGATTTCAACAGTAAGTTTGGTCGCTTCGTTGTAAATTCCATTCATCTGCTGGGCTTCGAGTAAACCCTCTTTAAGTAGGGCTTGTTGCACTTTCCGCACATCTTCACCTTTCATTGGTGGACTAATTAGCTTGAGAAGTCTTGCTATTGCAAAACCGTTGGCTGGCGATCGATCCAAACGTGCCGCGGTTTCAGGTCCGTAGTCACTATCTTCACCAATTAGATCCTTGGGATTATGTTTATTCCAGAGAATTTGAAACGCTTTAACTCCTATGTCTCCAACATCGTTTTTGACACCCCCACCCATGAAAGTGAAATGTACTTCATCAGGGGGACCAAACCACGCCCAGCCCTCATCTTCCAAAGCTGGTATCCATTCCTCCCAATCTGGAGTATCAAGGGCAAGACCATCTTCATGGTTGCTCAGTCCGGGTTTCGCCGCTATAACCACGCATTCAGAACCTTGCCAACTGAATAGAATATGTTGTTGGACAACAGTCCGATAGGCCGAATTAAGTCTGAGTGTTACCCCTCTTCTTTTAATCGCACGTCGCAGAGCTTCTTTTGCCTTGGGTTGCAAGAAAAAATTAACTGTTGCTTCGTTACCTGATACGTCCAAATCATCAAAGCTAACTAGAACATTGGGAATTAGCAGGTTCATTTCATCAATGACCTGAAGGCTAAGTTGTTTCACATCCTGTGTGCCACAAGTACCATTAGCGTGAGTTTGAATAATGTTTCTAACTGTTGCCATGAGTGTTCTCTAATCAACTAACTCTCAAAGAATAAACCACCCCCGATCGCCCTGCCGGTGAGAAAAAGTGACATGGTTTTGTAAACTTACGTAAATTCACCCAATCGATTTGAGATTTGATATCTGAGATTGTGCAATTAACCTCATCCCCAATCCGGGCTAAATATCCCCCTTATTTTTCAGTCTCCGAAAGCGAACAAAAGCTTGTTTAGTATCGGTTTCAACCGCCAAGTATAAAAGGGATTACCTTGCGGTTAATTCAGTCAATTTGTTTTCTTTCCTGAACAGCAACTCGCACTCATGAAACATCAGTAAATTTACTGAATAGGTCAAATTGGCAAGCTATGAAAGGACAAGAGGCGATCGCCCTAGTTGATAGTCTGTTACAATCCGCAAACAAAAAGCAAAAACTCAATGACATTCAATCCCGCGTCTTTCTGGAAACTTGGGAGGGACACTCTTATCAAGAGATAGCCGATCGCTTACTTTACGAACATGACTATATCAAAAAAGTCGGTTCGCATTTGTGGCGAAATCTCTCTCAAATCATCGGCGAAAAAATCTCAAAGCAAAATCTGCAAGCAGTCTTGCGCCGCTACCAGCATTGCTGTGCGGGCATCTTGCACGCTAGCGAAGCAGATAACTGCACCCAAGATTGGGGAGAAGCGATCGATGTTTCCCAATTTTACAACCGGCAACAGGAACTGGAAACATTAGAAACTTGGATTAGCGGAAATTCTACTCGTCTGATCGGTATTTTTGGACTTGGCGGTATCGGCAAAACTTCTCTGTCTGTAAAACTCGCTCAGCAAATTCAATCTCAGTTTGAATTCGCGATTTGGCGGAGTTTGCAGCAAGCACCGCAATTAGATGTTATCCTCAGCAATATTTTACCGATTTTAACTGGTTCAGAAGCGACAACAAATAACTCTATTCCTGCTCTCATGGAACAGTTGCGACAAAAACGCTGTTTGTTAATTTTCGATAATCTGGAGTCGATTTTGCAAGGGGGAAATCGCAGCGGACAATATCAACAAGGCTATGAAGATTACCGACAGTTATTGGCGCGCATTGCGGACGAACCTCACCAAAGTTGTCTGATTTTAACCGGACGAGAAAAACCGGGCGGGTTTGCTGTGCGATCGGGGGAAAATTTACCAGTGCGATCGCTCAACCTCTTCGGAGTTTCACCGCCTGTATGCCAGCAAATCCTCGCGGCCAAAGGATTAAAGGCAACGCTATTGCAGTGTCAAGATATTGTCAACTACTTTGGCGGCAATCCCCTCGCCCTCAAACTTGCTGCAACAACTATTAAAACACTTTTTGGCAGTGACATTCACGCATTTTTAGTGCAAGGAAATACTGTTTTTAGCGATTTGTGGGATTTGCTCGATCGCCAGTTCGATCGCTTGTCTCCCCTGCAACAAAAAATTATGTACTGGATCGCCATTAATCAAGAAGGAGCGACTCCTGCGAAGTTAAAAGCGGAAATTTTGCCCAAAGTTTCGGGACGGCAACTGATGGAAGCATTGGAGGGGCTGGCTGAACGATCGCTCATCGAAGATCGGCGATCGCTCAATGATACCGCATCAACAAGTTTAATGCTACAACCGGCGATCGTCGAGTATGTCAGAGAACGCTTGCTCCAAAGTGCTGAGCAAGAAATTATCGCAAACAAACTTAACTTATTGAAAACTCACGTTTTAATTGAATCCCAAACCCAAGACTAGAGCGGCGACTCATAAATTCAACTGATTTTGTATCCTTTAATTGAACGTCTATTAACCCATTTTGAAACTGCAATTCAACTCAAACAGCACCTCGGCAATATTTTAGCTTGGTTGCGCGATCGAACTGCAAACCAGACAGATTATGCTGCGGTTAATCTGCTGAATTTATCCAGTCATCTCAAAACCGATATCAGAGGCTTTGATTGCTCTTAGGATTTACGCAGGGGTGGTCAGAAACCGGGTTTTTTACGAAAATACTGCGTTGTGGCCCGCAGATTCGGTAAAAAACCCGGTTTCTTTGTCGGAGTGCGTCCAGGACTGATTAAGTGCGATCGTACCAACTTTGCAGCGCCAAGCGGTGAACTTCGCGCCAGCTAATATTTTTAAGTCGGGCAATTTCCGCGCAATCTTCGTATTCCGGCTGCACGTTAACAATCGTTTGTCCAGACTTCGCAACTTTTATTTGCACTTCACCGTATTCTGTTTGAACTGTCTGGATTTCCCGGTGCAAAATAGTTCTCTGTTGAGTCGATCGCCTAATTCCCAAAGTAGTAGTTTCGCGAAAGATAACTGCTTCACAAGCATCCTGAAATTCTGGATGACAAATCGCAGTTAACAAAACCCCCAGCCGCGACTTTTTCATCACAATTGGCCCAGTGAACACATCCAGAGCTCCGGCGGCAAACAAAGCATCAAAAACATAGCCGATCGCCTGCGGACTCAAATCATCAATTTGCGTTTCCAGTACCGTAATAGTTTCTATGGAATTGGTAATCGGTAATTGGGAATCCGTAATTGGGAATTGAGTATTGCTTAAAAACTTCCCTCTTCCTTCTTCCCTCTTTCTGACATCCGTTACATCCGTTACAGAATCCGTTGCCGAACTTCCCTCTTCCTTCTCCCCAATCCACAGGCGCAAAATATTAGGAATTGCCAGCATTCGAGAACCTGCACCCAAACCGATCGCCTGAACTTGCATCGGTGGCGGTGGGCCGAAACCAGCAGCGAGAGTACAGGCGATCGCAGTTCCCGTAGGAGTGCACAATTCGCGATCGATCCCGTTGCTGTAAACCGGCACTCGGTGCGTTTCCCACAACCGCATCACCGCCGGCGTCGGCACCGCTAACTTACCGTGGGCTGCCTTCACCGTACCGCCACCAGTCGGCATCGCCGAAAAGTAAAACTCCTGAATATCCAACCAATCCAAACCCAAACAAGTACCGACAATATCAATAATTGCATCCGCCGCCCCCACCTCGTGAAAGTGAACCTCGCTTGCGGGAATACCGTGCACGGCACCTTCTGCCTCTGCTAATTTGCCAAATACGGCCAAACTCCAAGCTTCCACGCGCGGAGGCAATTTTGCAGAGACGATGATTTGCTCAATTTGTGGCAAATGGCGGTGATGAGTGTGGCTAATTTCGGCATCGGGTTCGCCGTGACTGTGAGAATGTTCTTCCCCGTGATGATGGTGGTGGCGGGCGTCAAAAGTCGAAGATTCCGTTTCCGAGGGATCGAGTTCGGTAGCTGAATTTTTGGGTTTTAACCACAAATCTGCAGCTAAATCGACATAAAATTTAGTTGCTTGTTGAGTATTCCGGTGGACTAATTCCGTCCGCAACTGATACTCTGTCGAAATGCCGAGCAAATTGAGTTTTTCGATTAGGTAGTCTAAAGGAACACCGGCGTGGACGAGAGCTCCGATGCACATATCGCCAGCAATGCCGGTTGGACAGTCAAAATAAGCTATTTTATTCATTGTTAACAATTAATTTTTAGCATTGATTGTTTCACTCGATATTTCGATCGCCCACTTAGCCTGCAATAGCTTAACATGGCAACTATTTACGAAGTGCATCCAGTTGCACCCCAAAAAGACCGGATCGAGAAGATTACAAAAGCTCTGAAAGATGGGGCAGTGATGCTTTATCCGACAGATACAGTTTACGCGATCGGCTGCGATCTCAACTCCAAGTCTGCTGTAGAACGAGTCAGGCAGATCAAGCAACTATCCAATGATAAGCCTTTAACGTTCTTGTGTTCCTCTCTGTCAAATATTACCGACTATGCTGCCGTCAGCGATGAAGCATACAGAATTATCAAGCGATTAATTCCCGGATCTTACACATTTCTGCTGCCAGCTACCAAGTTAGTGCCGCGGCTGGTAATGAACCCAAAACGCAAAACCACGGGAATTCGCGTTCCAGACCACCGGCTTTGTTTTACACTGTTGGAAGCCTTGGGAAATCCGATTATTTCAACTTCCGCTCACATTACCACTGACGATGAAGGTGCAGCACCGGTGTCTGCAGCAAAAGCAGAAAGCTTTGGCAAAGCTGAACTTTTTGACTGTTTGTCAAAGTTAGTAGATGTCATTGTCGATGACGGTTCCGATCCGGGATATCAAGTTTCTACCATTCTTGATTTAACAAAAAGCGAACCGATTGTTGTTCGTCGCGGTTTGGGATGGGAAGCTGTCGCCGTTTGGGAAAAAGACTAAAATTTCAAGGGGCGGCTTAAGCGCCCAAGTCGCACAAAACCCGCCCCTATTTTTTAACTCAAAACTGCTTTAAGCCTCTACCTTAACTCCTTTCCAAAAAGCAATATATCCTGCAATATTTTTAGCAGCATCTTTCGGAGTAGGATAGTACCAAGCAGCATCTTTATTAACTTGTCCGCCGACTTCGACACTGTAGTAACTAGCAACACCTTTCCAACCGCAAGTAGTGTGAGTGCTGCTGTCCTTGAAAAACTCGCGTTTGATGGCATCCGGGGGGAAGTAATAGTTGTTTTCTACGACTTCGCATTTGTCGCTTTCGGCCAGGACGGCACCATTCCAAATTGCTTTCGGCATCAGTTTCTCTGCTTAAAATGAGATTCTCAATTATTGTAACTGTATTGGTGCTCAAAAAGCATAGAATAGTGTTGAAGCCAACAACCAACTACTGCAAATGTTAGGGTCGAATCCGCCAATATCTTCTGTGCCGCTGTCCCTCGAACAAGCTCTAAAACATTTTTTTGGCTATGACTCTTTCCGCCCGGGGCAGCAGGAAATTGTCGAAGCTGCTTTACAAAAACGGGATATGATGATTGTCATGCCGACTGGCGGTGGCAAGTCTTTGTGTTTTCAATTACCGGCACTGTTGAAACCGGGATTGACTGTGGTTGTTTCGCCGTTAATTGCTCTGATGCAAGACCAGGTGGAAGCTTTGCAGGATAATGGAATTGGGGCGACTTTTCTCAACAGCACTTTGAGCAGTCAGGAAACCCGATCGCGCGAAACTGCGATTCTCGAAGGTAAGATTAAATTGCTCTACGTTGCACCAGAACGCTTGCTCGGCGAGAGATTTTTACCGTTTTTAGATATAGTAGCAAATAAGTTAGGAATTTCGGCATTTGCGATCGACGAAGCCCACTGCGTTTCGGAATGGGGACACGACTTTCGACCAGAATACAGGCAAATGCAGCGAGTGCGCGATCGATATCCCGACATTCCCATTATGGGGCTAACTGCCACCGCCACCGAGCGCGTCCGCCAAGACATTATCCAGCAGCTAACTCTGCGAAATCCCTACATCCACGTCGCCAGCTTCAACCGCCCCAATTTATACTACGAAGTTCGCCCCAAAACCAAGCACAGTTTTGCCGAAGTTTTGCAAATCATCCAAAAAAAAGGCGGTTCGGGAATTATCTATTGCCTCAGCCGCAAAAAAGTTGATGAAGTTGCCTATAAATTGCAACAAAGCGGCATCCAAGCCTTACCATACCACGCCGGCATGAACGATGTCGATCGCGCCACCAATCAAACCCGCTTCATTCGCGACGACGTGCAAGTAATGGTAGCCACAATAGCCTTCGGTATGGGCATCAACAAACCAGACGTGCGGTTTGTAATTCACTACGACTTGCCCAAGAATCTCGAAGGATACTATCAAGAATCCGGCCGCGCCGGCCGAGACAACGAACCCGCCCATTGCAGCTTATTTTTCGGCTACGGCGATGTCAAAACCATCGAATACATAATCGAGCAAAAACCAGATCCGCAAGAACAGCGAATTGCCCGCCAACAGTTACGGCGAGTAATTAACTATGCAGACTCCAGCGATTGCCGCCGCACAGTTCAGTTAAGTTATTTTGGCGATTCATTTCCCGGAAATTGTGGCAATTGCGATAACTGTTGCGACAAAAAACCAGTAGAAGATTGGACGATTGAGGCAATGAAATTTCTTTCTTGCGTCGCGAGATGCCAAGAAAAATTCGGCATGAATCATATTATTGACGTGCTGCGAGGCTCAAAAAGTCAAAAAGTATTGCAATACCAGCACCACCAACTTTCTACATACGGAATTGGCAAAGATAGAAGTGCTGATGAATGGAAAAAATTGAGCAGGACGCTGTTAAATCAAGGTTGTTTAGACGAAAAAACAGACGGCTTTCCCATTTTGAAACTGAATGAAAAAAGTTGGGAAATTATGAAACGTCAGCGCACAGTTGAAATCGCTATTGAACCGCAGCGGGAAGTACAGGGTAAAGTTCGTTCTTTAGCAGTAGAATCCGAAGGTTTATTTACCATACTGCGGACGCTACGCAAGCAAATTGCTGACGAACAATTTGTGCCGCCTTACGTAGTCTTTGCTGATAAAAGCTTGCGAGACATGGCAGAAAAACGCCCGCAAAATCTCACCGAATTCGAGGATGTTTACGGCGTTGGTAGTAACAAGCGAGATAAATACGGCAAGGTTTTCTTGGAAGCAATTCGCAGTTTTTGCCAAGAACAAGGATTGCCAACTGGTGCTGCATCTTCTGATGTTGCTAATCTTCCCAATCTTTCTAACGTTGCGTCTTATTCGCAGATGCAAACCTGGGAATTATACCGACAAGGTTTGACTGTTCAAGGAATAGCCAATACACGCGGTATGAGTCCTAATACTATTTCTGGGCATCTGATAGAATTGATGGAAATGGGGCGGGAAGTTGATATAAATTTGTTGGTGGAACCGGAACGCCAGCAAGCGATAGTGTACGCAATTGAAGTTATGGGGGATGAGAAGCTGAGAGCAATTTATGAGTTTTTGGAAGAACGTTATACCTTTGAGGAGATTAAGTTTGTGCGCGCTTGGTGGCGGCAAAATTATGTCGGTTTTTAACCGCAGATGTGGGCTGATTAATGCTAATAATTGATAGGACAGGGAAATGAAAATTAAAAAAGTAGCTTTTTGGGATAATTTACGAGAGTGGCGTTTTGAACCGATATATTTTTCCAACTTGGCTTTATTAGTTGGTGTCTCTGGTGTCGGCAAAACACAAATTTTGAAAGGAATTTTGAGTTTACAACAGATAGCTAATGGTGCTTCATTAAACGGTTTAGGATGGGACATTACATTTTCGACAATCAACGATGTAGAATACCGCTGGCAAGGGGAATTTGAAACCAAAAAAGTCTCTGCTATCATTCCGAATAAGGAAGACGAAATTCATCAATCTAGAATTGTTCGAGAACATCTATTCAAAGAAGAAAATTTAATTATAGAAAGAACACCTGATGAAATTCAACTCAAAGGCAAGACAACGCCGAAATTATCGCCCTTTCAAAGCGCAGTTAAAATCTTAAATCAAGAAGAAGATATCTCACCTGTTCAGGAGGGTTTTAATAAGGTAATTTACAGCGATAATGAGAGTTTATTGAATAAAGCTAATAATATTTACCGTGTGTCTCTACTAACACAAGTACAATCAACATTTTTTAATCAAAATCTTCCTTTAGAAAGCGTTCAATCAAGTAAGATGCCAACACTTCTCAAGCTGGCTTTCATAGCTCGCCATTATCCAGATATTGTCAAAAAAATAAAATCCAAATTTATAGAGGTTTTTCCTCAAGTAGAAGATGTTAAAATAGAAATTATAGAAGATAATGGAACTCCATCTTATGCCAGTTTTCCTATTCAAATAAAAGAAAGAGGTGTTAATAATTGGATTTTACAAAACAATATTTCTTCAGGAATGCTGAAAACTTTCATTCACATTGCCGAACTATACTTGTCGCCCGAAGGTACTGTAATCTTAATCGATGAATTTGAAAACAGCTTGGGAATTAACTGTATCGATGTTGTGACAGATTTGATTGTAGAAAATAGAAATATTCAATTCATTCTCACCAGCCACCCTCCTTACATAATCAATAATATTGGGATGGAACACTGGAAAATAGTCACTCGCAAAGGTGGGATCGTAACTGTCATAGATGCTAAAGATTTGAACTTGGGAAAATCAAGGCATCAAGCTTTTATGCAACTGATTAATCTTGAAGAATATAGCGAAGGAATCAAAGTTGAATGAATCTGTATTTTTTGGTTGAAGGAACACAATCGGAGAGAAAAGTTTATCCAGCTTGGCTGGCTTATCTTTTACCAGAATTGCAGCGAGTTGACAATTGCGATGATGTGACTCAAAAAAATTATTATTTGATTAGCGGGGAAGGATATCCTTCGTTATACAATTTTATCCCGCCTGCGATAGAGGAAATCAACTCAAACGGAAAATACAGCTATTTTGTAGTGTGTCTGGATGCCGAGGAAAATACTGTTTCTGAACTCGAAACTGAAATTGATGAGTTTTTAAGTCAGCAAAAATTGAAATTAAACAATGCAGAACTTGTGCTGATATTTCAGAATCGATGCTTGGAAAGTTGGCTGCTAGGCAATCGCAAGATTTATTCTAAAAATCCTCAAAACAAACCTTTATTAGATTATACTAGATATTATGATGTTTCAGTTAACTGTCCCGAAAATATGGGCAGATATCAAGAGTTTAATACTCACGCTCACTTTCACGGAGCTTATTTGAGAGCGTTATTTGAAGCTAAAAATATTACGTATTCTAAGAAACGGCCGGGAGATGTACTCAAGCCATTTTATTTGGAACAGCTATTGACCAGAATTCAAGTTCAGCCAGAACAACTTACTACTTTTCGCCAGTTTATCAATTTTTGCAATATAGTTAAATCCAACAGTCCGGACAGTTTTTTGGGGTGAGTGGCGAGGAAAGCTATCCAAGGCTTAAAGTACAGTCATACATAAAAAA